>NZ_VOYC01000003.1:0-223356 GCF_013420425.1 Acinetobacter sp. YH01007
TTTAAAGAGTTTGCTTTCAAACTGACAAAGCAAGTTAAAAAACATCTTAAAATTATGTACTTGAGATGTTTTATAGTAGATGGAGATAGCCACAATTTCTGATAAAGATAGCGTTGCTTGTCTGATACGTTGACGTTTGTTTTCTTGCTTGAGAAATTGCCAATAGATGGGTTCAAATTTTTTGAAAAAATCATCAACAATACAAAAAATTTCTGTAAAATCGTACATGGTAGTTAGAGCCTTTGGGTTGTGTCGTAACTTTCTAAATGGCTCTAACTACCTTTTTTTCAAGGGCTTTTCTTATCCGTAATTCGGGTTAGAATAAGTGCAGGAATCACCCCAAAACTTTCGACAATCGAGATTGGCGCCAAATGCGGCAGATTAAACCACCAATCTAAATGCGAAGTGGCAATCAGTGAACCTAAGCAGAAGAAAAATAGCGTAACCAACATACGCGCACTGCCACCGCCTACCGTGTATAGCGTACCCGATGCACAGCCACCCCCCAACTGCATGCCAATACCAAAAATAAAAGCACCAATCATGACCGACATCGACACAGGATTGACATTGCCCTTGACGGGATTGCCAAACAACTCACCTGCACCTAAAGCAGGAAAGAACAACAACACCGCCAAGCCCAGCATAATCATTTGAGCCCGCAAACCACGACCACGACGTTCTTTAATAAACACACGCCAGCTAGAAGTAAAACCAAAAGAGGCGTGATACAACGTCATCCCCAAAGCACCACCAATTAAAAATAACAGTGCTTGATTTAGACCCACGATTTGATAGGCGCCGATAGTACCGACAACAAGTAAGATAAAAGCCACCCAAACCGAAACATTCGATCTATGGGCACTTGCAACAATAACTTGACATGACAGAGAGAAGATTTGAAAAAGGAAACCCGCGTATTCTAAGCAATTTCCCCTACCGAGCAGGTCAATCGACCTATTTTATAGTCGCTTATCCATTCTGATATTTGATAAGCAATATGAGCTTAGCTGATGATAGGCTTTTAATTGCAAAGATAAAATCAAGCGCAAAAAAAATGCCAGTCAACTTTTAGGTTGACTGGCATCACTCCCGAAGGAGTTTTAACTTAATCTAGCAGATTAAATTATTTAATCATGTCAGCAATTGCTGCGCGTTCTTCTTCAAGTTCGTTTAACGTGAAGTTGATACGCTCACGGCTGAACTCGTCGATTTCAAGACCTTGAACGATTTTGTATTCGCCATTTTCGCAAGTTACAGGGAAACCGAACATTACGCCTTCAGGAATACCGTAAGAACCGTCAGAAGGAATACCCATAGTTACCCATTCGCCGTTTGTGCCAAGCGCCCAATCACGCATGTGGTCAATTGCAGCGTTTGCAGCAGATGCAGCAGAAGATAAACCACGTGCTTCGATGATCGCAGCGCCACGCTTACCAACTGTAGGAAGGAATACGTCTTTGTTCCATTCAGCATCGTTGATTTTGTCTTTTAAGCTTTCTCCATTTGCAGTTGCAAAACGGTAGTCAGCATACATTGTTGGAGAGTGGTTACCCCAAACTGTCATTGTTTTGATGTCAGAAACAGCAACGCCAGCTTTTTGAGCAAGTTGAGTTAACGCGCGGTTGTGGTCAAGACGTAACATTGCTGTGAAGTTTTTCGCTGGAAGATCTGGAGCAGATTTCATTGCGATGTAAGCATTCGTGTTCGCTGGGTTACCAACAACTAGAACTTTAACATCACGGCTAGCAACTTCGTTAAGTGCTTGACCTTGACCAATAAAGATTTCACCGTTTACTTTAAGAAGGTCAGCACGCTCCATACCAGGACCACGTGGACGAGAACCAACCAATAACGCGTAGTCAGCATCTTTAAATGCCACTTTAGGATCATCAGTACCGATCATGCCAGCCAATAATGGGAAAGCACAGTCGTCAAGTTCCATCATTACGCCTTTAAGCGCAGCTTGAGCTTTCTCAAAAGGAACTTCTAATAATTGAAGGATAACTGGTTGGTCTTTACCCAACATTTCACCGCTAGCGATACGGAATAATAGGCTGTAACCAATTTGACCAGCAGCGCCAGTAACGGCAACGCGAACAGGTTGCTTCATGTAATTATCTCCAATTGAGAGGATAGTCAATGCGATTAAATAGCTGTTCTATCTAATCTTAATAATCATAAACGCGAAAGATTGTACTCCAATCATTCAGCGGATGCATGCAAAAGCGCATCAAATTCCACAAAAGTCTGATAGAAAATATGAATAAAATTTCTCAAAAAGCTTAAAATTCAGAAATTACAGTCACCTAGCAAACTAGTAAGAACCTTTAATGACAAACTGATTCGGGCAATTTGATTCAATCGCTGCACCGCACTGCTTATAGCGTCCTGCGGTGTTATAACAAATTTTGATTTCAGTTAAATAACTTTTACCTTGATGGTTAGAGCACTGAAAATGCACGCTTTTTGATGACATACCTGAATTGGACTTGAGAAACAAACTCCGTAGTTGTGACAATTGCACCGTCTGCGTGTCTTGGCCTGTCAATACCGAAGGCACGTTCATCCGATCTGCATTATTAATAATCATGCGAAAATACTGACTGGCATTCATGGGCACACAGCCGCCAATACCTTGCCACAATTGTATCCGTGCAGCTTCATCAGGCATGACTCGCGCCACTACCTTCGCTTGTAGCGGCGGTAACTTTGCCGATGAATGGGTGCTACATTCACGCGTGGCTACTTCGGGATATAAACCCTCAATATTCAGTGAGTAACCTTCTAAACATTTACGCTTTTTGCTTTTGCTCGAATCGATTAAACACACGGCGGGCGTCATTTGCACGGACATCACATAGCCTTGCACGGGGGCAGAAAATGTATTTTGCGTACACAAAACCAAAGCTGTACCACTCAAACCGAGCAATGTAACTTGAATTGGCTGTAAAACTGTACTCATCCACATTTTCAATGCTTCAGCCCCCTAAATTCTTATACACCCAATGACTCACGCATCTATATATCAACACGCATGATCATCTAACTGTATCACTTGTAACATTTTCCTAAGGTGTATTCCGAGATGGAATATGTTGCATACGGCTACTCATTGATTGTCCACCCTGCCCCAACAGCACACCATAGTGCGTGGCATTGGTCATGACATGCTTGACATAGTCACGTGTTTCCAACAAAGGAATGCTTTCAGTATATTGGTCTGCCGCAATTTGCTGAAACTCTGGCTGCCAACGGCGTGCACGATTTGGCCCGGCGTTGTATCCTGCTGTGGCCAGCACAGGGCTATTGCTTAATTGTCGCTGAATGGTCGACAAATAAAATGTACCGTAGCGGATGTTGGTATTCATGTCACTGAGTGCAGCAGGATTATAAGTTTCACCCATTTGTCGTGCAACCAAACGTGCCGTGTCTGGCATAATTTGCATGAGTCCACCTGCACCTACATGCGAACGTGCAGTAGTATTAAAACGGCTTTCTTGACGCATCAAACCATAAGCCCAAGCAGGGTCAATACCTGCATTTTGACTGTGGCTCACAACATAATTACGATGTGGCATAGCATAACGGTAACTATAGTTGTGCTTATTCACAGTACGATCTGCTGCATAAATGGCACGATCATACCAACCCATATCGGTTGCACGCTTAGCCGCTGCTAAAATCAAACCATCATCCTGTCTTAAATACGCCTGACGTACCGCCCAGTTCCATTCACGGTTGACATAATTGGCAGGTGCATTAATTTCACGCAAAGTAAAGGCACGGTTAAAGTGAATATCTTGATTCAAACGCTGTAAGTCATTGGTACTTGGTTGCGTATTCGCAGGAATCGTGTTGTAGGTTTGCCCAAGACGATCTTTTGCCAACAAGTTGTGATAATCATCACCCTGCGCCAATTTTTTATAAATATTTTGTGCACTACGTTTCGACGCTGCATCATTGCGTTGTTCTGAAGCACGTGCCAACCAATATTGCCAACGATCTTCCTGTTTTTGAGTCACACTCATGCTGTCTACAGCACGAATCACACTTTCCCATGCGCCAAAACGAATCGCCTGACGGGCATAAATTTCTGCTTCTTCGGGACTAAAAGGTAAGCCATAACTGGCGTCTAAGGCACTTAACACTTCACGCTTAAAATTGTTTTTCATGACTGTAGTGCCGCCAATATATCCCACAGCACGATACAAGGCTTTTTGTACCGATTCTGGCGCACCTTCTGCACTGCGTTTTAGTGAAGAAAGTGCCGAGTCTAAATCGCTATCGGCTAAACGTCCGATCGCATAAATAAGATAGGCATGGTCTTCGTTGCTTGCTTTAGGCGCAGACCACAAATAATTCAGTGGATTGGCTTGAATGCTGTTCAATTGTGCCAAACTGATATTCATACCTAAACTTTGCGCAGTCGCTAAAGCGAGCCCTGACTGCCCTGCACGCAATTGTGCCCATAAGCGTTGCTGTTTATCTTGCTGAGTCATAATTGGACTAGAGAGCATCATTCGACCTAGACCTGTACAAGATTCAGGTTGTGAGTTCGTGGTCAACCAAACATCTTTAAATTCCGCGACCACCAAAGGATCACCCGAACGGGTACGAACTTGTGCCATGGCACAGCTTTCGGCCTGATCAGCATTACTCACATAGGCAAGCACAGGTTGTGCACTGCTAAAATCGGCCTGTTTCACTTTTTCTTCGATGTAATCGGCTGCGAGTTTTTCTGCCATCGCTGATTGTGGATGGCGCTGTGCAAACTGAACAATTGCACTGGCAGGTTGCATGCCCAAATTGGTGTTCAATGCCCAGTATTCAGGATAGTAGCCCAAAACATCATTTTGCATGGCATATTGATACTGCTGCAATAAATCGACATCACCTGAATTGGCTGCACGCAGTGCATCATTAAACTGTTCATTTGCGGCATGCGTACCCGTCATCACGGCAAGCGAAACCAGACTTAGCACAAGCTTTTTCGTTAATTTATTATTTTGTTTCATCATTTGCAGCATTCGCTTGCCTTCAGTCATTTACTTCTGCCTCGAGATCCGCATCCAATCATTCAGCTTAGTTTAATTAGTCTAGAACCCAAGTTGTGTTCTGTTATGTAACCTTATGATTAGACACTATTAATCTTGAAATCAATCTTCCAACAATTTTGCTTCACATTTCAAGTATGTGATGCACGGATTAAAGGCTGTCAGTTTATCTTGAATTCCTGCTAAAATACGCCCCTCTGTTTTATCTATTCCGTTTATTTTTATAAACGAACTCGTGAATTATCTCTTAGGAGCCTACATGACGGTTCAAACCTTCATCCCGAATGGTGCCCAAGCTGCCTCAGAAAACACTGTTACCCAGCCACAGCACACCCCAGCCGACGGTTCAGTTAAAAAACTGTATATCGAAACGCAAGGGTGTCAGATGAATGAGTATGACAGTCACCGTATGGCAGACCTTTTGGGCGACTCGCACGGCTATGTGCTGACTAGCAACCCTGCCGATGCCGATATTTTGCTCATGAACACCTGTTCAATTCGTGAAAAAGCCCAAGAAAAAGTATTTTCTGAATTAGGACGTTGGCGCAAGCTTAAAGAAAAAAATCCTGATTTGGTCATTGGTGTAGGCGGTTGCGTGGCTTCTCAAGAAGGCGACAACATTCAAAAACGCGCACCGTATGTGGATATGATTTTTGGCCCACAAACCTTGCACCGTTTGCCACAAATGCTTGATCAGCACCACGATCAAGTTGAAAAACCAAAGAAAGAAAAAATCAAACTAGTGGATATTTCTTTCCCAGACATCGAAAAATTCGACTTTTTACCTGAACCGCGTGTTGAAGGGTTTAAAGCTTTTGTGTCGATTATGGAAGGCTGTTCAAAATACTGTTCTTTCTGCGTAGTGCCTTACACGCGCGGTGAAGAAGTTTCACGTCCTTTAGATGATGTCTTAGCTGAAATTGCGACTTTGGCCGAAAAAGGCGTGCGTGAAATTAGCTTGCTCGGTCAAAACGTAAATGGCTATCGCGGTGAAACTTTTGACGGTAAAATTTGTACTTTTGCCGATTTACTGCGTTTGGTTGCCGAAGTACCTGGCATTGGACGAATTCGCTACACCACATCACACCCGCTTGAATTTAATGATGATTTGATTCAATGCTACCGTGATTTACCGCAAATGGTGTCGCATTTACACTTGCCTGTGCAAAGTGGTTCGAATGATGTGTTACAAGCCATGAAACGTAACCACACCATTGATGTGTATATCGACAAGATTGCCAAGTTACGTAAAGTACGCCCAGACATGCACTTATCTAGCGACTTTATTATTGGCTTCCCGGGTGAAACAGATCAAAACTTTGAAGAAACTTATCAGTTTATTCAAGATATGGATTTTGACCATTCTTATAGTTTTATCTACTCAAAACGTCCGGGAACACCTGCATCGGAACTCGAAGACACCACCCCTGAAGATGTTAAAAAAGAGCGTTTGTCCAAAGTTCAGCAATGGATCAAACAATCTAGTATTGATAAGACCGATGCCATGCTTGGGACGGTACAACGTGTCCTAATTGAAAATGTTTCCGACAAAGACCCGAACATTTTAGTGGGTACGGCCGACAATACACGTTTAGTAACATTTATTGGTGACCCTGCTTGGGTCGGACGCTTTGCGGAGATTGAGATTACCGAGATTAAAACTTTGAATTTAGTTTACGGTGAACTCTTGAATCTTGAGCCTGACGTGGCGTAATGTAGGAGCTAAAGTCCAATAACAGATTAAGGAATTCTCTTGACTGCAGCGATTCGACGTACAGTAACTTTTCCTGGCATTTCAATGGAACGTCTAAAAAGCATGCTCGGTGCTTATAACGGACATTTGAAACAAATCGAACAACGTCTAGACGTCCAAATTTCTCATCGTGGTGACGCCTTTTTTATAGATGGGGAAATTGATGCAGTTGAACGAGCCGAAACACTCTTGCAACGCCTGCATGAAGAAGCGGAAAGCTCTGCACAAATTAGTGCAGACACGCTCCACATGATGATTCAGGGCAGTCAGACTGACCGTGAATTACAATCGGATGATGGGCAAGAGCATACTGGATTGGATGCTGTTTGGTTGCAAACCCGCAAAGGGCGCATTAATCCACGCGGTGCCAACCAAAAGCGTTATGTGCAACGTATTTTGCAAAGTGATATTTCATTTGGTATTGGCCCTGCAGGTACGGGTAAAACCTATTTGGCTGTTGCCGCTGCCGTAGATATGTTGGAACGCAATGAAATCCAGCGGATTCTATTGGTGCGCCCTGCGGTTGAAGCGGGTGAAAAACTGGGCTTCTTACCGGGTGATTTAACCCAGAAAATTGACCCGTATTTGCGTCCCCTTTATGATGCCCTGTATGAAATGCTCGGCTTTGAAAAAGTTGCTAAGCTGATTGAACGTCAAGTGATTGAAGTTGCACCACTGGCGTATATGCGTGGTCGTACCCTCAACCACTCTTTTGTGATTTTGGATGAAGCCCAGAACACCACGCCTGAACAGATGAAGATGTTCCTGACCCGTTTAGGGTTTGGTTCACGTGCAGTGATTACCGGTGATGTGACTCAGGTGGATTTACCACGTGGTCAGCAGTCTGGTCTGGCACATGCCTTACGTGTGATTGATAAAATCCCTGAAATTCATATTACTCGTTTCCATTCTCGTGATGTCGTGCGTCACCAGCTGGTTCAGAAAATTGTTGAAGCCTATGAAGGCTGGGACAGTGAGCAACAGCGTTTAAGTGCCGAAGCGCGTGCAGAACGTAAAGCGCGCCAGGAAGCATTAATTG
Source organism: Acinetobacter sp. YH01007 (assembly GCF_013420425.1). Lineage (NCBI taxonomy): Bacteria > Pseudomonadati > Pseudomonadota > Gammaproteobacteria > Moraxellales > Moraxellaceae > Acinetobacter > Acinetobacter sp. YH01007. The sequence continues at coordinate 7,850 of NZ_VOYC01000003.1, forward strand.
CGGAAAATGATGCCGCAGCAGATGCACAGCACTAATCGCTGTGCGCTCTGCAACCTACTGAAGTATTAAGGATTCATTTTGAAATTAAGTCTCAGCCTGCAACAGGACATTCAAGCGCCTGAGCTGGTGTTAAAACGTGCCTATCTGAAAAAAGTAGTCGAAACCACTTTAAGACATATAGACACCCAAAGTGATTGTGAAATTGGAATTGCCTGTGTCGATCATGCCGAAAGTCACAAGCTCAATCTGGAATATCGCAAAAAAGACAAATCTACCAACGTCTTGTCTTTCCCAAGCGATTTACCCGATGAAATGGCACAAGTTTTGCCGAGCTTCCCTATTGGGGATTTGGTAATTTGTATTCCTGTGGTTTTACAGGAAGCTGCAAAACAAGCCAAAACACCATTAGCGCATTTCACTCACATGCTAGTACATGGCACGCTGCACCTTATGGGCTATGATCATGAAACCTCAGATGAGGATGCCGAAGAAATGGAAGCTTTAGAAGTTGAGATTCTTGCCAAGTTGGGTTTGGATAATCCATACATGGAAAGAGATTGAATTTTAAGTTTTAGAAAATCATAAAAATAGCGGGCTAAGGCTCGCTTTTTTGTTTAAAACTACTCCCTCCCAATGGGAGGGAGAACATTCATTAGAGTCCCATGATTGCTAAATACCAGAAGAACATTGCTGCGTAAAGCAGAGAGTAGATTCTTGTTACTTGTCCACAAAGTCCTCTCTCCCTTTGGGAGAGAGCCAGAGAGAGGGAAAAACTAGCGCACCTCAAACTCAGCTTCAGCAGGGTCAAAACGCCACGTCCGTACAATCCGCAATTCAGAAATATCTTTCATTTTGGCATCAAATGCACCAAAAGGTGCGGCTTTACGCACCGAAGCTTTGGCTGCTTCATCTAGCATGGCATGTCCTGAACTTTCAATTAAACGAATGGCACGAATCCCACCATTGTTGTTCAAAATCACCATTAAACGTACTTCGCCTGCCAAATTCTGTGCTTTGGCTTGTTCTGGATAATAACGGTTACCATAAAATTCGACTTTTTGACGGAATTTTTCCATATAACCAGCGGTGTTGTCTTGCTTGGCCTGAATCCCATCGATGGTTTTAATTTTTTGCTGACGGCTAAAATTTTGTTGGCGTTGTAAATATTGCGCTTCAATACTGGCGACCATGGCAGCCTTAGCTTGGAATTGGCTATTCAACTCCTGCATGGCTTTTTTGCGCTGATTTTCTGCAGCCTGTTTTTGCCAACTGAGCGTGGTCATCAATACTTTTTCTTCAAAGTTTAATTCACGCTGTTGCTGCATACGCTCTAAACTTTCCAATTGCTGCTCCCCTGCACTTTGTTCAGTCATGGGTGCAGGCATATCACTCGACATGCGATGTTCTTCACGGAACGTACCTGAACCTTGCTGATCGGCTTGGGCTAAGAAATCTGCATCTTCAACTTTTGCATCGCTCATGCGTACCGATACCGCAATCTCTTTGACCGCAGCATCGCTTTGTTGCGGTGCAGCAAACTGCACGGCCAAAATTAATGCGTGCAATACAGCAGCCACCAGCAACGCTGCAGCAAAAATAGGATCTTTCCACCAATCTTGCGTAGAAGGCATCAATTGAATTTTTTTTAGCATCACATTAATCCGACAAAACGTCTGATTCCCCAAGCCGCCAAATGCGGTATAAACTAAAGAGCATATTACTTTGCTCAGTTTTTGCTTTTCTGCAAAACTGCGAAGTTCATCAAAAAGCTGACTACTGAGCCTTAAAATCTTAAAAATGGTGCAACTTATTTTGCTAAACTGCAAGCTTCTATGCCTGTATTTTTAATACAATTCGACAAAATATTTGTATCTGTAAAGAATGAATGAACGACTTGGACGGCCGTATGCAAACCCTGATCACCAATATCTCTCAACGTATCCGTCAAGTGTACCAAAAAGCGGAAGGATTTATTGAGGATGAACGTGAATTTCCATTATCTCAGGTCTTCTTAAATGCGACTTTTCAGCGCTTTGTGACCGATAATGTGAAAATGTTGCAAGATCTGCACGCAGACTTACACGACGACTGGTTACGTCTTTATGCAACCCTAGATTACAACGGCTTGAACATCACTCTGTCTGTCGATTTAAAATTAGTACAGATGGAATTGAATAAAGATACTCAGCTGATTGTGTTTGAACAAATTAGTGACACGCAGGTGATTGAAGCAAGTTATCCAAGTTTTTTGCATAAAATCGCTGTGAAGTGCGCTTTATTTTACTATCAAAAAATACGCAATGATGACCCTTTAGGCATGATTTTAGAAAAACTCAAAGTCATTAAAGTCAAAGATGATTTGCTGCATTTAGATTTAAATCGCTGGTTGGGCAAAAGCCGCTCTATCATTGACACACTCAGCAAAGTTCATGTGAATCATGCGGTATTACGTGAAGCGGAATTGGTGCTCACTGGCAACGTCAATTTAACGGCGTTGTTCCGCAAAATGTCTGAAGAAAGACTAGAAGATGTGGAAGAATCTCTTGCAGATACGCAAGTCACACCGCTGAAACAAAAATAAAGCTAAGCTGAAACTTTAGAAGAGAATACATACAGGAAAACTACACAAGCCGCATAATTCCTAATTTTCTCTTCATATTCAACGCGTATAATGGCAACAAGCAAATTGCATCTCCCTACATACAGAGGAAATATCTCAGCAATGGCAAATCATGTATTGAAAAAAATGGGTATGGCAGCCGGTGTGTCTACAGCACTGTTTTTGGCTGGTTTCTCTAGCCAAACATTTGCCATGAGTCCTTTCCAAGCCAGTTATCAATTTAACTACAATGGTAAAAACTTAGGTTCTGCAACACGTACTTTAAGCCAAACAGGTAACCAATGGAGTTATGTGTTTGCTGCCAAAGCAGGCGTGATTGCCTCTGCTACAGAAACTAGCCGTTTTAGTTTTAATAATGGCAAAATTGGCTCATCTAGCTTTAGCCGCAGCAGTAAGATTTTGGTGCATAACAACACCATGAGTATTAACTTCAATCCTTCGGCGAAAACCATTAACACCAAAAAGGACAGCGACACCCGTTCTTTTGCGTGGAAAGCGGGCGTGTTGGATGAGTTGAATGCGGAACTGCAAATCCGTGAAGACTTAAAAAGTGGCGGTTTAAAATCGAGCTACTATATTGCCGATAATAAAGAGGTGGAATCACGTCGCTTTATTAAGCAAGGTTCAGAAAAAATCAAAACCAGTTATGGTACTTTTGATACCATTAAAGTGGTGCTGAAACACAACAAACCAAACCGTGATACGATTTTCTGGTTGGCACCAAAACTTGACTACTTGCCTGTCAAAGTTACCCACCAAGACAAAGACAAGTCTTATGGATTATTACTCACAGGCTATAAAGGCCCGACCAACTAATTTAGAATATAACTACTGAGCAAAGCTTGGCAGTTATTCACCATTTGGTAAATTGTTCTTGCATTTTTTCAGGTGCTTTTTAAAATACGCTTTTGCTTTGAAAAGCACCTGCTCTTGAGGATTCTCCCGTGCATGCACTAGAACAGAAAATTTTAGCCGAAGGTATCGTTCTATCTGAAGCGGTTCTAAAAGTCGACTCTTTCTTAAACCATCAAATTGACCCTGTGATGATGCAGCAAATTGGTCAAGAATTTGCGCGTTTGTTTAAAGATGCAGGCATCACCAAAATTATTACCATCGAAGCTTCTGGCATTGCACCAGCTGTGATGGCAGGTTTAGAGCTTGGCGTACCTGTAATTTTTGCACGTAAATATCAATCTTTAACCTTAAAAGATGATTTATACCGCTCTAAAGTATTTTCATTTACCAAGCAAACTGAAAGCACGATTGCCATTTCAAACAAACATATTAGCGCTAGCGACAAAGTCTTGGTGATTGATGACTTTTTGGCAAATGGTCAAGCTGCACTCGGTTTAGCAGATTTAATCCATCAAGCCAATGCAGAAGTCGTGGGTATTGGGATTGTGATTGAAAAGTCATTCCAGCCGGGTCGTGAATTATTGCTTGAAAAAGGCTATCGCGTTGAATCATTGGCACGAGTAAAGTCTTTGGCAAACGGTACAGTTGAATTTGTACGCGATTAAGGTCGATTAAAACTGATGTTGGTTCATCATTTAAACCCGATGATCAAAGAGTGCTTAGGCGCTCTTTTTTTTTATGCTTTTTTTAAACTTAAACAACTCATTTACATATATTGAATTTACAAAATAGCCGCGCTACGCCATTCTGCACTTGAAATAACAGTGATTCAGCAGTCTAGTTTTTCTGATTGCAGCTCTAGACAGCACTTTTTAGATCGTCTGCGTGCATTGATGCATGCGGCATGAGCATAAGGCAATTTACAGTCATGACACAAGACAATCCGTTGATGCAACACAGTATCACCTGTCCGAAATGTGGTTCAACTCAAGTTGAAAAACGCAACCATGAACAAAACTTACAAAAAATTGGTGGCGTGTTATTAGGCTCTGCAGGTACGGCAGCAGGTACAGTAGGCGGCGCAGCTTCAGGAGCTTCTATTGGTGCGGCAATCGGTACTGCCGCAGGACCTTTGGGCGTGATTATGGGCGGCACCATTGGAACATTTGTCGGGGCAATTAGCGTGGGAATCACAGGTGGTTTTCTTGGGCATCGCTTTGGTAAAAAAGCAGGTGTAATTGTTGATCAGAATATTTTTCTAGATTTTCAATGCCTCAAATGTAAACACCGCTTTAAAGAAAAGTTGAAACAGCCAAGCAACTCTAAGTAACCCTAAATCAATTTCAAAAAAAGTGCTGCACATTGCAGCACTTTTTGATTGCATCTTTTTATTTTGCAGTGCTGCTTGCAGAAGTCATCACAGTTTTTTGTGCCGCTAAATACTGTGCTTCCGCAGGTTGTTTTTCAATACGTTGTTCTTCTGGAAAACTCAGACTATGCACAATTTCAGTCGCTGCAACACTCGACCATGAACACCCTAAACTCATTAGACCTAACCCAATCAGCATCCACTTATTCATTTTCACTTTCCTCAATCTCTCATTTTTACAGCAGTCCGTTGTGCTCAATACATTAGGGTCTGTTGACAATTCGTCTATGTTTGCGGCATGAGAGATATATCTCGCAAGGTTTTTTAGCTGATATAAGGCATGGGACAGGAAATTTAGTCATTCTAAATGACTGGCACATAACGCAATAGCAGCAAAAAATATGCTCGCCCCGAAAGGCTGTGGCTAAAACTTTCTCAGATTGCGTTATGAAACTTAGCAATAATCTCGCTATTCCTTGCGTTTCATGCCTGATCTGCTCAGTTTTAGCCTACAGCGCAAGCCATTTATGAAATGTCAACAGACCCTAGCCTGCAAAAAAAATGCTGCGTGAACCGTGACAGAAAACTCTGCTTTTAAAGCGGTTATTAGACGTGAAAAGAGAAAAACTGAATATCACTGCAAATGGTGATTTTAGGTGAAAAGTGAACTTATTTTTTAGCACGCTCAATGCTACATAAGCCAATCGAATTCAAGTACAAAAGATAAAAGCGTAAAACGATATCCACATTTTACGCTTCATCTTAATTAAAGAAAGAATCTCACATGCCCTGTAATTTTTTTACCATTTCACCTAGGCGTTGTCCTTGCGCTTCACAAAGGATTTTTTCATCCTGACTCAAAGCCTGATCGTGGCGCGGGCCGCTCACATGCGTTGCACCATACGGCGTACCGCCCGTTTTGGTATTTGATAAAGCAGGATGCGCATTATGCAATCCCATAATCATCATTCCGTGGTGAAACAATGGCGGCAACATGGTCAATAAGGTACTTTCCTGTCCACCATGCATCGAACCCGATGAGGTAAAAACGCAGGCAGGTTTATTGTGCAATGCGCCATTCAGCCACAGACTAGTGGTTTGATCCCAGAAATATTTCATTTCAGATGCCATATTGCCAAAACGTGTAGGTGAACCTAAAGCCAAACCTGCACAATTGGCCAAGTCATCCAAAGTACAATAAATATCACCTTCGGCAGGAATACTTGGCTCGGCTTGTTGCACCACGGTCGAGATATTTGGCACAGTTCTAATTTTAACGGGCATGCCACTAGCCTCTACCCCGTTGGCAATTAAATGTGCCATTTCTTTGGTAGAACCATATTTACTAAAGTACAAAACCAGAATATATGCTTGCATCATGCTAAGAAATCAGACTAAAAATGAAAACTATACGGTATTTTGCTGCTTTTTTGGTTAAGCTTAACCATGAAAACAGATAAAGATGATTAAAAAAGTTGAGACAGCCACTGTATGATCGTTGAGTATTTAAAGAAACTGCCTTTTTATGACAAACAATGGTTTCAATTTGTCTTATTTGTGCTGCGTCGCTTTGAAGCAGATCGCTGCCGTGAACAAGCAGGCTCTTTAACCTACACTACCCTGTTTGCCGTTGTACCTATGCTCACCGTATTTTTGGTGATCATCTCATCCATTAAGGCACTCGAACCTGCACGGCAACAATTACAACAACTGATTTACAGCAACTTTTTACCTAAAACCACCATCGCCTTTGATAAAGCCTTAAATGCCTTTACCGACAAATCTAGCAACTTAACCGTCATCGGGATTTTGTTTTTATTCGTGACCACGGTGATGATGCTGACCAGTATTGAAACTGTGTTTAACCGAATTTGGCGGGTTAAGGAAACCCGTGGCGGTATTATGGGTTTTATGCGTTACTGGACCATTATCTCATTAGGCCCTATTTTACTGGGCAGTGCTTTTGTCATTTCCTCAACTTTGGCATCTATGAATGTGCTGAGTAATAACTTTGCAGGTTATGAACTCAATGGCGCATTTATTTTATGGCTGATTTCATTTGCCCTAACCATTTTAGGTTTTTTTATTCTGAATTGGACCATTCCCAACCGCAGTGTACCTATTAAAGCCGCATTAATTGCGGGGGTTTTCAGTGCTGTTGTATTTGAATTTTTGAAAAACCTGTTTGGTTTTATTATGTCCAACTTCACCAGTTATGAAATTATTTATGGTGCTTTTGCTGCCGTACCTATTTTCTTACTGTGGATTTTCCTGTCTTGGAATATTGTGCTGTTAGGTGTTGAAATTAGTTATGCCTTGACCGCTTTTGAAGCCAGTCGCGAAAAAAAATGCCATCCGCTGCTCATGCTATTGGACTTACTGGAATTGTTTTACAAAAAACAAATGCGCGGAGAAAGTGTCACTGAAGCTGAAGCCTTAGATGTATTGGGACGTAATGAAATTGGGCGCTGGCCGTCTTATGTGCTGATGCTAGAACAACAAAATTTAATTAAACGTACTGAAAATGATGAATTTGTTTTGGTGCGCAATTTATCTCAGGTAGATTTTTGGAGTTTTTATTCACAGCTACCGTATTCATTGCCACGTCGTCAGGACTTGGCCAATGTCTATCCTGATGATGAATGGATGCAAAAACTTGGCCCCGTACTCAGTGAAACCGATGACTATTTGGCTGCCAAATTGTCGATTCCGCTCTCTAAGATTTTTGAAGAAAAATAATCTTGTACGCGCTCGCTAGATTTTAAATATCACCCATCTTCAAATTTAAACCCGTATTGAGCTACTAGGTTATTTGAAGATGATTTTTACAAGACAACATTGCTGATGTTGAGTCTTGCTCAAGTTCATGGAAAAGCTGCAAATACTTATTTTCTTTTTAGTACTTGGGTTTTATGTTTAAACCAACATTGAGCATTCACCATCAACACCCCCAGCATGACCAAAACAGCCCCAATCATAAAACTTTGGCTCAAGCTTTCATTCAACAACCATACACCAAACAATACGCCAAATAATGGCGTTAAAAATGAAAACACGCCTAAACTGGATGCTAAATATTGTTTCAGCAACCAAAACCAAGCGAGATAGCTAATAAACGAAATCAATACCGCATGAAAAATCAAACTGCCTATGGCTAAGGCTGTCCAATAAATTTCAGCCTGTCCCATCCACCATGCCATCGGCAGTAAAATCAAAAAACCACCCATCAATTGGTAAAACAAAGTTTGTGTTGCAGGGGCTTCCGATAAACGACTTAGACGTACCGCAACAGTTGTGGCTGCCCAAAGTATGCCTGCACTCAGCGCAAGTAAATCGCCAAAAAGCATCTGGCTGAAGTTTTGGTGGCTCTCTTGTTGCACAGTATCACGCCATAAAAAAGTCACCGCTATGCCAGCAAAAGACAACAGAATCCCGCCCCATTGCAAGCGAGATAAACGCTCTGCAGGTAGTTTCCAATGCAACGCTAAAGCCACAAAAATAGGCGCGGTATATAGTAAAACCACCACATGCGACGCAGAAGTATATTGAATCGCCTGCCCTAACATAAAAAATTCTGCGGCAAATAAAATACCCACCAATATGCCTGCAGGCAGATATTCAGTCGAAGCCCATTGTGTATTTCTTGCAAGCAATAACAAAGGCAACACCATCACAGCAGACAAGCCTGAACGCAGTGCCAATTGCATCAAGGGTGAAATATCTGCCGCAGCAACTTTTAGCACCACTTGTTGCAGACCCCAAAAAACACACAAAATTAGCATCATACTGCTGGCTTTTGCATCAAGTGCTTGGCGTGAACTCATGGCTGAACCTGATCTGAGATAAAAAATAGACTTTAAAGTAAGCAGCGGACTCAACCTAAATCTTTTGGATATTCAACATCATTGAGTACTTGAGGAGTTTTGGCATTATGCGCGACTTTGCATAAAAAAAGCGACCTAAATAGATCGCTAATTTTTAAGGATTAACTTAATCATCTGTTGCGAAAGCAATATCACTGAGTCCGGCTTCACTCGCACGTGACATCACTTGCGCCACAGTATCATAACGCGCATCTTTATCTGCTCTTAACACCACGGTTGGCTGTTGAGCTTGCTGACTAGCATCATTAAAGCGGGTTTGCAACTCATCTAAACTAATGATTTGATCATCCCACGCCACTTCACCATTGGCATTGATACTGACCTGAATTTGCTCAGGCGGTAAATCAACAATTTCTGCGCTGGTTTGCGGTAAGGTTAATGGTATAGATGGGTTGGCAACGGTCGCTGTCACCAAAAAGATGATCATCAATACCAACATAATGTCGATCAGGGGAATAAGGTTCATCTCATTCATGCCTGAATCGTTGTCTTCACCCAATTGAAAAGCCATTAAACCTGACCTCCCACTAAACTTTGTTGTGTTGCATTCACTTCAGTTCTTTGAACAGAAGAATCTTGTTGCAACATGGTGTCAATCAACAAACTATGTGCATGATCTTGCAAATTTGTAGATAAGGTACGGTTCACACGCGAACAAATGTTGTAAGCAATCACGGCAGGAATCGCCACCGCCAAACCGAAGCCCGTCATAATCAACGCTTCACCAACAGGCGTTGCCACTTGAGCCAATCCCGCCTGACCGCTTTTTCCAACCGCAACGAGTGCATGGAAAATACCCCAAACTGTACCAAATAACCCCACAAACGGTGCTAATGAGGCAATTGTACCCAGTACCGATACGCCTTTTTCTGCCGATGCTTTTTCTACCGAAATTTGACGCAATAAGGCTTGCTCAGCAACCGCTTTACGCTGCTCAAAATTTAAGGGCACCAGTTTTGCTTTAAGCTGATTTAAAGCCTGTGACAGTTGAGCATAAGCTTGTTGCTTCAATTGGCGCGTGCCTATCAAACGTAATGCGAAGATGGTCCATGTCGCAATCGACATCGCCAATAACACGAAATACAGCGTTTTGCTGACTGCATCTGCGTGTTGCCAATAGACGGAAAAGTTCATACTCGAACTCCTGTTGAAGGTTAGCCGTTAGGGTTCAATGTCAATTCAAAAGGCTGCTCAGCACGAATTGGATAAGCCACGCCATTTTCTTTGTACGGTTTGAATTTTGCACTACGCACTGCGCGTAAAATCTTTTGATCTAAAGCAGGTACACCACTAGAACGCGTAATTTGAGCATCGGTGATCACGCCTTTTTCATTGGCTTCAATCCGAACCACCACGTTACGGGTTTCTCCCTGTAAATCACGATTGGTATAAGAAGGTTTTGGAGAACGACTCCATTGCACGCCTGAGCCGCCAATCGACACTGTTTTTGGAGCAGAAGGTGCGACAGGAGCAGGTGCTGGCGCAACAGGTGCAACTGTCGGTTTCGGTGCAGGCTGTACCACTTTAGTTTCAGTCACCGTTGCTACAGGTGCAGGTTGCACCACACGTTCGACTGGTTTTTCTACGGGCTTCGCCACGGGTTTAGGGGCTTCTGCTTTTTTAACTTGCTGTACTTTTTCTACTTTTTTCGGTGGCGGTGGCAACGGTTTTTCTACCACAGGCACTTCTTTTACAGGCTGAGGCTTGGGTTTTTCAGGCTGTGGTTCAGCCTTAGGTTGCGGTGGCAACGGTTTAGGCTGTTCTTGAATTTTTACAAAGCGTACTTTTAAAGGTTCTTTTTCTATGGGCTTTAAGGTCGGAGTTTGCATTTGCCCCAATGCCCACAACACACCGACATGACCTAATGCAACAACAGCTAAAGCCGTCACAACTTTCTTTTTCATGGCATTGGGCATTTGTAGCATAGCGTTGGGAGATTGGTTCATTAAAGTCAGCGACCTTCAAAAGCAATTGCCAAACCATCACAATTCCGAACGATCAAACTGATCGGTTAGCACAATTAAAGTAACGCAATAATAAATGAGAAGTGTTTTCATTTGCAACTATTTTTTAATAACAAACGTGAATCATCCAATAAATTTGCTATTTTAAAAACAGTTTAAATAAATGTTATAACATTACAATTTTAGCATAAAAAAACATGCCATGTCGGCATGTTTTAATTCGATTTTTAGATAGCTTTTACCCTATTGAAATACAACAGTTTTGTTGCCATCTACAATAATACGGTCTTCCAAATGCCATTTAACTGCACGTGCCAGTACATTACGTTCCACATCCTGACCCAATTCACGCAGTTGATCTACCGTAAAGTCGTGGTTTACACGCTCTACATCTTGCTCAATGATCGGACCTTGATCTAGGTCTGCTGTTACATAGTGTGCAGTTGCACCAATCAGTTTTACGCCTTTTTCATAAGCTTGTTTATATGGATTTGCGCCCACGAAAGCAGGCAGGAATGAATGGTGAATATTGATCACTTTCATTTCCCACTTAGAGACAAACTCTTCATCCAAAATTTGCATATAACGCGCCAATACCAACAAATCATTGCCTTGCATCAATTCATCAATTTTAGCGTAAGCTTCACGTTTATTTTCTTTATTAACAGGCACTACTTCAAACGGAATACCAAAGTTTTCTACCGCTTCACGCAAGGTGTCATGGTTCGACACCACTTTGGTAATTTCACATGGTAAACCACCACGTGAATGACGCCATAATAGTTCGAGCAAAGCATGATCAACTTTAGACACCAAAATGCCGACTTTTTTCACATCGCTGACCAAAGCCAAACGCCATTGCATTTCATAACGCTCTGCCACGTTAGAAGCAAAGGTTTGCAATAAGCTTTCTTTACGGCTTTGCAAGTGATCCAGTTCAAACTCAACCCGCATGAAATAACGCCCGCCCTGAGCTTCTGTTGCGTATTGATCAAGCGCGGTAATGTTGGCTCCTTGATGATACAAAAAGCTCGATACAGCCTGCACAATACCTGGCTTATCTTCACAGGTAATCAGTAAACGTGCAGTATTCGCAGTCGTCATATTCATGTTGTTTTTAGTCACTACTTGGTTAAATTGAAAAACAAGCCGAGTATTCTAGCGCGTTTCTCAGACATTCTAAATAGCCATTCTCAGTCTCTTAGTCGGCTTGAGTATTTTTACTGGATGATAAACTCTCAAACAGTTCAGATGTGCCTAGTGTTTCTAGTAAACGCTCATAGGTTGCACGACTTTCACCCCGTAAATATGCCCCTTCAAGGAACAGCATTTGACGTAAAGCCTGCCAAATCCATTTTTCTTCCAAATGGTTTGAATCGGTAATGTGACCCGACATATATAAGAAGTTCGTCCAGTTGGTCAGCACAATCCAAATATTGATAATCAAGGCTTCAATTTCTGACTCAGTCATTTGCATCAGACCTGCATCCACAAAGGCCTGATAAATTTTTTGTCCCTGCTGCATGACCTGTCCTGCAAAACGTGGATACATTTTGCGGAAATCTTCATTGGTTTCGACCAAATGATAGACATCACGATGCAAAAAACGATAAGCCCACAGCTGACTACTGAGAACCTGAAAATAACGAATTTTGTCATTGGCATCTAAGCCACGATTTTCAGGCAAAGCCAGCATTTCTAAAGTTTCTTGCTGATATTGTTCCATCAGCTCTTTAATAATTTCGTTCTTATTGCGGAAGTGGTAATACAAGTTTCCTGGGCTCATGCCCAGTTCTGCCGCAATATGATTGGTTGTTACCGAACGCTCACCACGCTCGTTAAACAATTGCAAACTCAATTGCAAAATACGTTCTTTGGTTTTCAACGTTTTGGTTTGAGACATCCTAAAAACAACCATTCTTTAAAATTTGGGGGGCATGAAAACATAAAGTCACTTGACTGATTAGAGTAAATACTCTAAAAATTAACTTATATTGCTTTTATTGAATGGTAACATGCCATGAACAGTCAAACAAAAACAACTTCAATGACCCCACATTCACCCGATTTACAACGTCTGGATGATATTTTGGCATTGCAGAAATATGCCTATCAGCGTCATCCTGTCCCAAGTGCCAAAGAACGCATTGAACGCTTAGCCCGCTTAAAACGTGTGATTGTGAAATATCAGGATCAATTTGCCGAAGCCATTAACCGTGACTATGGCAACCGCGCCATTGCAGAAACCAAAATTGGTGAATTACTTACCTGCTTGGAACATATCAAATATTACAGCAAAAACCTGACCGACTGGATGAAGCCATCTAAACGTCAGGTTGGTATTATCCACCAACCTGCAAAAGCATGGGTACAGTATCAACCTTTAGGGGTAATTGGCATTATTGCACCTTGGAACTATCCGCTGCTGTTGTCTTTAGGCCCACTGATCTGTGCTTTGGCTGCAGGCAACCATGCCATGATCAAAATTTCCAGTGCTTCTGCGCATTTTGGTAAAGTACTGGAAAACGCCATGAGCGAAGCATTTCCACAGGAATTGGTGGCAGTAATTAATGGCGGCGGTATTATTTCCGATGCGTTCTGTCATTTGCCTTTTGACAAAATTATTTTCACAGGCTCTACCGAAGTCGGCAAAACTGTAATGGCTGCCGCGTCACAAAACCTTGTGCCTGTCATTTTAGAACTAGGTGGAAAATCCCCTGTTTTGGTGCATCCATCTAGCGATATGGTCGATGTAGCGCAGCGTATTGCGGTAGGTAAACTCTGGAATGCTGGACAAACCTGTGTTGCACCCGACTATATGTTCTTGCCTAAAGGCAAAACTGCCGAATTTATGGAGCATTTCGAACAATTTGTGACCGAAATGTATCCGCATATTCGTGATAACCAAGACTACACTTCTATTATTAATGACAAACAATATCGTCGCTTACAGGGCTATTTAGAAGATGCACGTGAGCGAGGTGCAAATATTATTGAAATTAATCCGCAAAGTGAAAATGTGGCTGCAACCCGTAAAATGGCACCAACGGTACTGACCAATGTCAGTCCAGACATGCAAATTATGCAAAATGAGATCTTTGGTCCAGTCCTGCCAATCTTAGAATATGAACAAATTGATGATGTAATCGAGTTTATTAATAGCCGACCGCGTCCTCTTGCTTTATACTATTTCGACTTTGATCAGGCGCGTGCCGACTATGTCGCACAGCGAACCCATTCAGGGCATTTCGGACTCAATACTGTATTGACCCACGTTGCACAAGATGACTTACCATTTGGTGGTGTTGGTGCATCGGGCATGGGGAAATATCACGGTCCAGAAGGTTTTTTCAGCTTGTCACATGAACGGTCGGTAATGTCTAATCCGAAGCTTTACAGCTTGAAGTTCATTCTCCCCCCATTTGATAAGCCGATTCATCGATTGATTTCGAAGACGCTTCTTCGTTAACTGATCAAGGCATGAGCTATCAAACACGCTCATGCTGTTTTTGAAGAAAATCGCTTGTCTTTTAAGCGTATTTTTGATATAAAACGCCCCTTGAATGAATTCATCCGTTTATTTTTGACTGGCCATACAGATTTGCTGTTGGCTAAATCAATGGAGTTACACCATGTCTAAGGTTTGCCAAGTTACCGGCAAGCGTCCAGTCGTTGGTAACAACGTCTCACACGCCAACAACAAAACTAAGCGCCGGTTCGAGCCGAACCTGCACAACCACCGTTTCTGGTTAGAAAGCGAAAAACGTTTCGTACGTCTTCGTTTAACCACTAAAGGTATGCGTATTATCGACAAATTGGGCATTGAAAAGGTTGTTGCTGACCTTCGTGCTCAAGGTCAAAAGATCTAAGTAAGGAGTCAGGACAATGCGTGATAAGATTCGCTTAGTTTCTACAGCTGGTACAGGTTATTTCTATACCACTACTAAAAACAAACGTACTATGCCGGAAAAAATGGAAATCAAAAAATTTGATCCAAAAATCCGTCAACACGTAGTTTTCAAAGAAGCTAAAATCAAATAATTTTAGCTTTTTTAAAAAACGACCTTATTCAGGTCGTTTTTTTTTGCACTTTTTTTGCCTAACTTGTTAAAATTTCCTCGTTTTCTTTTTTGGCACTATTTGTGCTTGTCTTATTTCAGTCTTTTGACCGCACCTTCACCATGGCTTAGGAGTTTCTCGTGCCTCATGATGTAGAACTCATCATCTTACTTGCCGTTGGTTTTAGCTTGGCACTGGTATTTGGCTATATCGCTGCGCGCTTACGCCTTCCACCGCTTATGGGCTATCTGATTGCAGGTGTCATCATTAGTCCCAACACACCGGGCATTGTGGCAGATATTCATCTTGCCAACCAATTGGCAGAACTTGGGGTCATGTTCCTCATGTTCGGTGTTGGCATGCATTTCTCGCTAAATGATTTAATGCAGGTACGACGCATTGCTTTGCCTGGTGCAGTATTGCAGATCGCCGTGGCGACCCTGCTCGGTGTAGGCGTGTCGATGATGTGGGGTTGGAGTTTTGGTTCTGCCTTAATTTTTGGCTTGAGTCTGTCTTGTGCCAGTACCGTTGTGCTCTTAAAAGCATTGGGTGATCGTGGCCTGCTCGACTCCGTGAACGGTAAAATTGCCGTAGGCTGGTTGTTAGTTGAAGACTTAGTGATGGTCTTAGCATTGGTGCTTTTGCCTGCCACAGCTGTATTACTGGGTGGACAAGCTATCGACAATGCCAGTGATGAAAATATTTGGCTAACACTCGGACTGACTTTATTAAAAGTTTCAGGCTTTATTGCCTTTATGCTGATTGTTGGCAAACGCCTTGTGCCCTTCATTATGCAAATTGTGGCTCGCTTAGGCTCGCGGGAACTGTTTACCCTGACTGTGGTCGCTGCTGCGGTATCAATTGCCTTTGGTGCTTATAAAATCTTTGGCGTGTCGATGGCACTTGGGGCGTTCTTTGCGGGGATGGTGGTCAAAGAATCTGATTTCAGTCATCGCGCCGAAGAAGAAACTTTACCCTTACGTGAAGTTTTCTCCATTCTATTTTTCGTTGCTGTGGGCATGCTGTTTGACCCGCGTATTCTGATAGAAGAACCACTGCACGTTTTAGCGGTCGTCGGCATTATCATGGTGGGTAAAACCATTGCAGCCATGGCATTGGTCTTGTTCTTCCGCTATCCACTCAATACAGCCTTGACCGTAGGCGCGAGCTTGGCACAAATTGGTGAGTTTTCCTTTATTTTGGCAACGCTAGGTGTATCTTTACAACTGCTGTCACTAGAAGGACAAAACCTGATTTTAGCAGGCGCACTCATTTCAATTACCCTCAATTCCTTTGTTTTTTCTGCGATTGAGCCTGTGCAAAACTGGATTCGGGAACGCTCTTATTTGGCGCGTTTGCTTGAACGCAGCAATGACCCTTTAGCCATGCTGCCCGATGAAGTTTCTCAAGATTATTTACGTGATCAGGTGGTGATTGTTGGACATGGTGAAGTCGGACGCCGCATTACTCAAAATTTAATGGCTGAAAATATTAAGGTCGTGATTGCAGAAGAAAACCGTGAAATTGTCGAAGACCTACGTGAAAAAGGTATTGCTGCGGTCAGCGGGGTTGCCACTGAAGCAGGTGTACTGATTCAGGCACATATTCAACATGCACGACTGCTCGTTCTCTCGCCTATGGACATTTTGGATATTCATAAAATTGTGGATATTGCCAAAACCCTAAACCCTGAAATTCAGGTTTTGGTGTGTGCAGAAAGCAAAGCCGAAGCGGAAGTAATTCGTAAAGACAACATTGGTGAAGTGTATTTTGCCAAAGAAGAAATGGCGAAAAATATGAGCAATTATATTTTAAATCAAATTGAAATTGCCCATCATCAGCCACCAACGCATTGAGCATCATTCATCTAAAACCCATAGCCAAAATCACAAAAAGCGCACCGTTTAAGCTGCGCTTTTTTGTTGATGTATAGATTGGCTTTCACTGTGTTGATGAAAAACTATCTAATACTGTCCATGATTTTAACCAAAGCAGATAGACAATCTATTCATTAAAGATATCTCATCACCGAAAGACCTTTTGGGATTAACTCATAAATTGCGGCTGTTCATCCACAATTTCGGCATGCCATTCATTGACCTGCTTTTCCAACAAGCCAAATAATGCCGCCTGAATCATGTGCTGTGCCACAACAGCCGTCTGATCGCCCAATATGGCTTTGACTTCGTCATTGAACTGGATTTTGACCAACGGCTCTTTTTCAGAGCCTGCATTACGCAATGCCAACTCGCCACCTTCAAGCTGAACCAGCTCTAAAATCGCTTCCTGATTACCAAATAATTCTTTCAATTGCTCTATAGACATATATCCTCCATGCTCGACATGGCGGCAAAGGCGCTTGCACTTTGCATCGTTCAGAATATTTATATCGGGCTGATCAGATTTTTTTCAAGGGCGTTTGGTCGGCTTAAAATTCCACCATTTCATTACGAAAACCATCAATCAACTGGGTTAAGTCACGATGCCATTCGCGCAAAATTTTCGTATCTGGTAGCCATGCTTGCGGAGATTGCGTGACTTTAATAATCAAATTGGATGACGTTTCCTGTTCAGGTTCTGGTGCACTTGGCTCGGGCGTGTACTGACATAAACGATAAGCGCGCTTTAACTCTGCAATAAAACCCGATTTGCTCAGTTGCTCCAAAATTGCCACTTCAGGGGAAATCTGCCCTTTGGCTGCCATCAATTCTTCAATTGATTTAAGGGTTGGATTACTGTCATTTAAACGATAATAGCGTACCAATTCCTGCAAAAAAGCCAGCACCGCGCCATTTAAATGAAACACCGCAGCTTCACGATGTGCCTGCGCTTGCTGAACATGCTCGGTTTGCTCGGCCTGCTGACATGAAAGACGGGCGAAATATAATTTCTGATTGGTACGATCTGCATGAAAACGAGCAACACGGGACATGAGCATTTCCTCAATTTAGCGTTCTAAGAAGCTTAGATTAAACCGATTTTCCTGCAACACCCAATAAAAAATACACTATTTTTACTGCGATAAAATCGCGCACCAATGCAGTGCCAATCTCGTATTTTTACTAAAAATCACGCATAAAAAAGGAGCATTTTTTGCTCCCTTTGAACTATTTTGATGCAGGTTTATCTTCTGCTGCTTTGACACGTATTCCATGACCATGCAGACGCAAAGTATTCAGCGCTTTAATGGCTTTTACTGCCTCACGTGCATGTGGCATTTCTACAAATGCAAAACCTTTAGATTTTCCTGTTGCAGCATCCAACACCAAATTACAAGATTCTACAGTGCCATATTCCTGAAAAAGCTTTAACAATTCTTCTTCAGTCACTGTACGCTCTAAACTACGAACTAAAATTTTCATCTTACAACCTTAAAATAGGCAAAAAATATCAAAAAGCACTCGCCTACTCTACTTTTTGCAGGAAACCATGTGGCATAGTTTAATCGAGATCTATACCAAAATCTAAATTAATCGCTTGGCGTTCCACCAAGGCACTTTTCACAGTTTGCTGACGGGTACGGTGATGAGTTTCCATCGCACACAACTGCCGTGTCAGATCACTCAAAAAATAACTGTCCAGTTTGCGCCCTTGTTCATCTACCGTATCACGCGCCCATAAATTAAAATTTTGCTTGGTTAAAATCAGTTCATTTTGGGCACGGGTCAAAGCCACGTACAGCACTCGACGTTCTTCTTCAATATCATCAAAACTGCCCTGCGCCCGTGCATGCGGGTACTGCCCTGCAGTCACATTCGCCACATAACAGACTTTTTGTTCTGTGCCCTTGGCAGAGTGAATGGTGATTAAAGTGACCACATCGGTATCAGACTGGCGTTCAATTTCAGAAATAGACACAGGATCGAGCACATATTCTTCTAAAAACTCACTTAACTGCGCATGCTTACCCGCCAGTTGTTGCACCAACTGAAAATCACCCTGACGACGATTCCAGTCTTTTTTATAGTTCTCTGCCAATTGTTCCTGAATAGCTTCAATGCCTAAACCGACGCAAGCTGCAACTTCATGTCGTAAGACATCCATTTGCTTCATGATCAATAAAGTTTTTTCTGGCAAGCGTCCAAATTTTTCCAGCTTTTCAATCACCTGATCCATTGTCGGTTCAAGCAACAATTGCTGTGCCAACTTACTCGCACCGACATCGCCCACGCCATTCCATAAAGTGAGAAAACGCATCCACGCAATATCATCTAAAGGATTGGCAATAACGCGCAATAAACTAAGCAAGTCTTTTACATGCGCAGTTTCCAAGAGCTTCATGCCGCCAATAAAACGATACGGCACACTTGCCGCAATACAGGCAGCTTCAATATGTCGCGCTGCAAAACTTGAACGCACCAAGACCATGTGATCTGACCACGGCGCGCCTTGCAAGAAATGTCGCTCTTTAATATCAATCGCAATCCATTTGGCTTCATCAAATTCATTCGGGAAAATATGCATTTTGGGTTTGATGCCATCACCACGATGCGCCTGCAACCGTTTGTTATAGCGAATCTCACTTTGATCTAACAACCAATTGGACAGGTCTAAAATTTCCTGCGTAGAACGGTAATTTTGCTCTAATTTGAAAATTTGAGCATTGGGTACGCGCTCTGTGAAATGATGAATATTTTCAAAATCTGCACCACGGAAACCATAAATCGATTGTGCATCATCGCCCACACAAAACAAACTGACCCGATCTTTTAAAGGCTCAAGCAAAGCCCATTGCAAAGGATTGGTGTCCTGCATTTCATCGACCAGAAGATGCTGACAAATTGACGCGACATAATCGACCAGACCTTCCGACTGCGCCAATGCCGATGCCACCACAGCCAAAATATCGTCATAATCGAGAAAGCCACGTGCACGTTTACGGCTTTCGTATTCCTGCATAATTTCAGCAATTTGATCTTTTAATGCCAAATATTCAGGCTGTTGCTTTTCTAAAGCCACACTCAGTTTTTGACGGGTATTCCGCGCAAAAGAATACAAATCACATAATTCTTGAGGCTTAGGCAACTGACTTGGATTTTTCTTATCATCTTTTCCGCGAATGAGGCGAAACATCATCAACTGATCATCACGATCAATAATAGAAAATTGTTCCAAGCCAAAAGCTTTAGGAATACGTCGTAACAAGTACATACAAAAAGTATGAAAGGTCGAAGCACGTAAGCCTTTGGCTTGCTCGCCCAGTGCCAACTCCACCCGTGCGACAATTTCACTCGCCGCACGGCGGGTAAAGGTCAAAATTTGAATTTGATTGGCTGGAATACCTTGATCAATCAAGTACGCTGCACGTGCCACAATGGTTTTGGTTTTGCCACAGCCTGCGCCAGCCAAGACCAGACTATGTTGATATGCTGTCGTGGCTGCTTGTTTTTGCTGGGGATTCAATTCATCAATTAGGCTGGCTAAACTCATAGTGACTCATCGTACTGGGTGGATGAATAGTTTAACAGATCGGTTTAGGAATAAACCCATGAATATAAATGGCTCGGTTCATGCCTAAACACATACTTTTACACAAGCTCTATTGTAGAGATGTGGATAAGTACATGCTTATCCACATTATTTCCAGCCCAATTCTATGGCAGTGATTTCGTTAATACGTGTCTGTTGTAACGATTCAGGCATTTTACTTTTGCTTTGCGAAAGTGGCACATAACCCGCCATCAGTTCAGCCTGTCGTTGTGGATACAATGGTTGCTGATTTGGGTCTGCATAACCAATCGGATAAATCGGCTGACCTGTGCTCAAATCGTATTTATCTGTGGCACCAAAGGTATGCAGTAATTCATGCACCATCACCATCGTATTACGCTGACTGTGCGCAGCAGAAGCAAATAAATTCACCGAGCCAATTTTGCCTTTTTGCAAAGCGGTGGAATGCTTCAAAATTTGAGTTTGACTCGGATCATAATAATTCAGGTACAGCGTCACTGTTGCTGTACCATCACTGCTTTGTCGTTGCTGCCAAGCGTAAAAGCGGAACTTTAAACTCCAAAGTACAGTGCTAAGCAGCGATGCCTGCTCAGGCACTTTCGGTGGCAACTGCTTTAATTCTCGCCCCTGCTTGAAATAGAGCGCAAGCGGTTGCCCACGATACTGCAAAGAAGCTTGTTTTAGATAGTCTTGAGCAGAATTTAAATTATTGATATTTAATGTATTGATATAGTTTTGGGTGTTTGATCGTCCATCGGCATTGATTGGGTGTAACAATACGATGATGGGCTTATTCCAGTCTTGGCTCTGATCACGCCAAGCATTGACTGCAACGACCAGCAAAACCAGCAATAAGCATAAAATTCGGATTTTTTTCCACATGAATTAGGACAACATTAAGACATCAGCTTGCCGACTTTAACACGATTGTGATCACTGGAAAATTCCAACCAACCACTGTGTATTGAAAGTATAGCTGACTGTGTATTTTCAAATCCCTGATTTTGAATATTAAAGTAGGGATCATTTTGTTCGATATGTTGAATAATCTCGGAAATTTTTGCCCAACCTGCCTGATCTGCAAGTTGCTGAATGGTTTTTTGGACAAGTTTGACAAACGTACTAAAACTACGCTTTCTCAAATACATCTGACTGCCCTGTAATTTGGTTTCAAATAAACCCAAGGCTTTAATTAAACCAGAGAGTTTATCGTAACCATAGTTTCGGGTGTCAAAGTCGGGCTTGACCGAGCTGATATACGTACCAATTGCCCCTAAATAAGCCCAACCACTATCATCGGCATTTTCTTTGACCGCTTTATAAATCAGGTTCAAGGTGTATTTATCTATGCTGAGTGCAACATCGGTAACTTTATTATTTTTCCCTTTCTGATCAGATTCTTCTGCTACCGCAGCTTTTTCAGCTTCGGACACCAAGTTTTCTACATAAATAAATTTATCGCAGGCTTTACGAAAAGCTTCAGGCGTATTACTACGCCCAAAACCATAAACGATTAAACCACTTTCACGAATGCGAGAGGCTAAAGGCGTGAAATCACTGTCGCTAGATACAATACAAAAACCATCTAAAGCACCGCTATACAACAAATCCATGGCATCGATAATTAAAATCATATCGGTGGCATCTTTGCTTTTGGTATAAGCAAATTGCTGTACAGGCGTAATGGCGTGCGGTAAAAGTACATCACGCCAATTTTTTAGACTTTCGCTGCTCCAGTCACCATACACGCGCTTTACACTGGCGATGCCATACTTCGCCACTTCTTCCAATACAGACTCAATCGAGTTGACCGATGAGTTATCTGCATCGATTAAAATGGCGAATTTTTTTGGCTTCAACTCCATAATAGATCGTGTTAAGCCTCAACCCACTTACCATCTTGGTAAACCAATGACCATTTGGTTTGTTTGCCTTCAGGCGTTTCCGAACCAATATATTGCGCTTGATTCTTACGGCTGAATTTCACCAAGGTTGGATTACCTTCTGGGTCTGCATCAGGTGCTTGCAAAATAAACTGATATTTCGGATCAAGCTGTTCTGCAACTGTGCGTAATTCCGCGACTTTCGGCGCACGGGTTTCACGTACTTTCGGGAACTTACTGGCTGCCAAGAACAAGCCTGCTGCACCATCACGCAACACAAAGAAATCATCGTGTTTGGTTGAACGTAAATGTTCCATTTTAATTGGATCAACACGCGGTGGCGCAGGCTGACCATTCTTGAGTACTTTACGTGTGTTTTCACAGCTTGTGCAGGCAAAATAAGGGCCAAAACGACCTGTTTTCAACTGCATTTCGCCATCGCACTTGTCACACGGAATGGTTGGGCCATCATAGCCTTTAATTTTGAACTCGCCTTCTTCTAGCTCAAAACCTGCACAGTCTGGGTTATTCCCACAAATATGCAGTTTACGACCACCATCAATCACGTAACTATCCATAGCCGTTTCGCAAATTGGGCAGCGTTTTTTAGACATCAAATCTGCAGTTTCAGCGGCATCATCATCCGACAATGCGGCAAGCGACTCGACAGGAGTTAGGTTCAGAGTTCCCTTGCAACGTTCTTTTGGTGGCAAGTTATAGCCTGAACATCCCAAGAATACCCCTGTTGTACCTGTACGAATCTGCATTGGACGTGAACATTCTTTACAATGTACTGCATCAACCTCTACAGGTAGATTACGGCGCATGCCTTGTTCGCCCTGTGCATTGGTCAAACGCTGTTTGAAGTCACCGTAAAAACTGTTGAGCAAGTCTTTCCAGTTACGTTCACCATCTGCAACTTTATCCAGCTGACCTTCCAAGTCTGCTGTAAAGTCATAGTTCATCAGGTTATTAAAACTTTCATCCAAACGGTCTGTAACAATCTCACCCATTTTTTCAGCAAACAGACGACGGTTTTCCAGTTTGACATAACCACGGTCTTGAATGGTTGAAATAATCGCAGCATAGGTCGATGGACGTCCAATACCTTTTTTCTCAAGCTCTTTCACCAAAGAGGCTTCGGTAAAACGCGCAGGCGGTTTGGTAAAGTGTTGTGATGGATCAAGCTTCTCTAATTTAAGAATTTCACCAACTTTGACCGCAGGCAGTAACACATCATCATCCGATTTGTTTTGCCCACGCACTTTGGTAAAGCCATCAAAAACTAGCGTACGACCTTTGGCTTTTAACTCGACACCATTGGCATCAACCAAAATGGTCGATGATAAATATTCGGCTGGTGTCATTTGGCAAGCGACGAACTGACGCCAAATCAGATCATATAAACGCTGTGCATCGCGCTCTACACCCACCAAACTGTCGCCTTTAAGCGCAACATTAGATGGACGAATCGCTTCGTGCGCTTCTTGTGCGCCTGCTTTATTGCCATAACGATTTGGTTTAGCAGGCAGATATTTTTGACCAAACTCCGCTTCAATATGCGTACGCACCATATTGACCGCGTCATCACTCAGGAAGGTCGAGTCTGTACGCATATAGGTGATAAAACCTGCCTCATACAAACGCTGTGCTAGCATCATGGTTTTCTTGACTGAAAAACCAAGACGGGTACTCGCAGCCTGTTGCAGCGTTGACGTGATATACGGCGCACTTGGGTTGACTTTGGTCGGCTTATCTTCACGTGCAGATACGGTGTATTGCGCATCTTTAATCAAGTTCAGTAAAGCATCGGTTTCAGCTTTGTTGCGTAACTTGAGGGTTTTACCCGCTTGCTTAACCGCTTCTAGACGAATGTCATCTTTTTCAGATTTAGTATCTGCAAAGACTTGCCAATATTCTTCGGGTACAAAGGCGCGAATTTCACGCTCGCGCTCCACAACCAGCTTCACCGCAACTGACTGCACTCGTCCTGCCGATAAACCACGGGCAATTTTTTCCCAGAGCAGTGGCGAAATCATAAAACCCACCACGCGATCTAAGAAACGACGTGCCTGTTGGGCATTGACTTTGTTGGTATCTAAACGCGCAGGATGCTTAAAGGCTTCTTGAATCGCATTTTTGGTAATTTCGTTAAACACGACACGTTGATAACGTGAGTCATCTCCACCAATGACTTCTTTTAAGTGCCACGCAATCGCTTCCCCTTCACGGTCCAAGTCCGTTGCGAGATAGACTTCATCGACCTGCGATGCCAGTTTTTTTAATTCAGCGACTACATTTTCTTTGCCTGGCAGCACTTCATAGTGTGCTTTCCAGTCATGTTCAGGATCAACCCCCATACGGTTGACTAATGCTTGTTGAGCTTTTTCAGCTTTCTGAGCCTCGGTCAGTTTGGTTCGGGTGGTGGTTTTCTTTTCTGTGGTTTTTGCGCCACCACTGGTTGGCAAATCACGCACGTGACCGACCGAAGACTTCACAATGTAGTCCGAACCAAGATATTTATTGATTGTTTTCGCTTTTGCAGGCGACTCCACAATCACTAAGGCACGTTTGTGACCAGCTTCAAATTTGGCTGCAGTGCTTTTGGATGTGGACCGAGGAGCGTTCGCCATAAGTAACCGTATTTCCTATTTAATGGTTTAAAAATTAACGTTCAGCCAAGCTATGTAAAAAGGCTTTCATCTCATCTAATTGAGTTGCGCGAAGATCGGCTTCTTCATCCCAATAGATTCCTACACAGTTTGCCTGCATATCAATAGCATAAATGCCCTTTAATGCAATGGGTAAGCCTTGGAATTTCTCATCGCCATGCAACAGTTCTAGCTTTTGGTCTGTCACTAAAGCACGCATTAACGGTAAACGTGCATCGGCAATGAGTACACTGTAATACGCCACCATACTGGCACGTGATTCCGTGGCTTTCGGGATTTTTGTCCAGTCAGGCGCAACCACCAAACGAGGGTGTAGTCCCATTTTTCGGGCTTTTTCACGCATCAATCCTAAAGCTTTTTCTCTTGGGCTGACACGCAGACCAAAAATAGAGCCCATCACAAATATAATGATGGCAACGGCAACCCAAATTCCAGTATTTTCCATAGTACAACCTTTCTATTCTTATATTAGAGTTGCATAAGCACAATATAAAACGCAAGATTAAAATAAGCTGTGATTTATTTATTTCAAGTGTTTTAGTCTATCTGCCTACAAACAGCTTAAAATCGTCTTACGTGAAAAGGCATCATTTTCAAAACTTTAAATGGTTGATAAATGATGACTTAAATCAGTCGTATCGATAAAAAACTATCTTGCAGATGGGTTTTAAATCGACTCATGCCATTAATCGAAAAATTCTAAAACTTAGCTTAAAAACATCTCATGACTATATAGCACTTCATGTCCATTCCAATAAATATAGCCTTTTTCAATCAGTTCTTTGAGCAATAAACGAATATCAGATTTTGGAAATAACCGTTCCAGCAAATCACGCAATTCATAAATATCTTTTGGTTTTTCACCTTTTAGCTCACGTAACTTTTTGGCAACTTCCCATTGCACAGGGTCAATTTGGCTAAAGTTTTTAAATAAACTGTGCTGAGGATGTGGCTCTACGGCTTCAGTTTGCGCCACGATTGTAGAAGTGACTGTCGCCTCTTGCGTAGATTCTTCCACGACATCTAGGTCAAGTTGAGCCCATTGTTTCAGAACTTTTTTACGAAAGCTAATTTGTTCATCCACCCGCTTTACAATTTTCAGGCTCATCAACATACCAACCACATGCTGCACTTTGTCGGCCTCAAGTTGCAAAATATTGGCAATTGAGTGTTTTAAAGCTTCTAAGTTGGTTGGCTTGCCTGACATTTTTGCCAGCGCATCACAGTACTTTTTTACCAACAGCAATTCAGGTTTGCTGCGAATTGCCATTGGGCTTGGTAAACGATTTTTGCTTTTCCCAGACTGCATTTCAGGCTGAATATGAATCAGGTGACAGGCAATTTCAGATGCTTGCAACATTTCCATTAAAATCTGAATACTGTCAGCCGCAGAAATCACTTCAACTTGTGTTTCTGGCTCTAGCAGTGCCATCAGTTGCCCAACTACCACTGCATATTCAAACTCTTTAAACTCTGCGCGCGGGCTGTCTAAAATCATAAGCTGACCGGTACTGATCCAGCCAGCCAACTCAGTTAAATCCTGCAAGTTATATTCAAATTTTCCTGCACAATTAAACAGATACACACTCGGATGATGCTCAATAATTTCTCGCAACAAAGTCGCGGTAGGCTGGTTGTTTTCAAGGTCAAGTAACACAACTTTAAAGGACATAAACTTTAGCGGACACAATAGGGTTTAAAAGATTCAGGCACAGCAGCCGAGCATTACAGCGGGAAGTACAGCAAAGGTCAAATTAAAATCAGCACGGAAACCAATACCGTTGATTAAGTACGATTGATTAATAGTGTGGTGGGCGATTGGTCATCGGGTCAAATGGTGCAATCCCATCCGACAAATCTGCCGACTCTACCCGCTGATATAACAACTGCATTTGTTTCTTTAAATCAGCAATTTCCAGACTTTGATGAACCACTTGTTCATTCAATTGCTCAACTAAATCGTCCAAAAATGCAATTCGCACTTGCAAATCTTCAATGGGTGCGGAAAATGACGCCTGATCATCTATACTTTGTTTAGTCATTTCAAATCCTCATTTGAGATTTTTTAGGAAACACTATGGCCTATATTACTTTAAGGGATGTCCAACTTGCATTTGGTGGACCTGCCTTGCTCGACGGCGCGAATTTTAACCTAGAACGTGGCGAACGAGTGTGTTTGATTGGCCGTAATGGAGAAGGTAAGTCTACTCTACTTAAACTGATTGAAGGAAGTTTACTGCCCGATGCAGGTGAAGTGTCTATTCAAAATGGCATCACCATTGCCATGTTGGCGCAAGATGTGCCCATGGATTCAGGCAAAGTCACCGATATTGTTGCTGATGGTGCAGGCGAAGCTGCTGCAGTATTAAAAGCCTATCACGAAGCCAGTGATGCCTGTGTATTGGGCGATATGGATGCCTGTGACCGTATGGGGAACTTGCAACACAAGCTAGATCAGCTTGATGGCTGGGCGCTAGAAAATAAGGTCAATGCCATTTTAAGTAAAATGGGACTTGATCCAAATGCCGACTTGGCCGATTTATCGGGTGGACGTAAACGTCGTGTGTTGTTGGCACGTGCCCTACTCACCCAACCTGACGTATTGTTGCTAGATGAGCCGACCAACCACTTAGATGTGGAAAGTATTGAATGGCTAGAAAAATTTTTACTCGATCAAAATAATTTAACTCTACTGTTTATTTCGCATGACCGTGCTTTTGTCGATAGTATCGCCACCCGCATTGTCGAGTTAGATCGTGGTGTATTACGCAGCTACGAAGGCAACTATTCACGTTATTTAGATTTAAAAGCACAGCAACTTGAAGCTGAAGAAAAACAAAATGCGCTGTTTGATAAAAAACTGGCCGAAGAAGAAGCATGGATTCGTCAAGGCATTAAAGCACGTCGTACCCGCAACGAAGGACGTGTGCGTGCCTTAAAAGCCTTACGTGAAGAATCCAAAGCACGTCGCTTCCAACAAGGCAAAGTCAATATGGCAGCGCAGGAAGCCAATCGCTCAGGCAAACTGGTCTTTGATATTGAACATTTACAAGTGGCCTTTGGCAATCAAGCTCCGATTATCAAAGACTTTTCAACACTGGTATTACGTGGCGATCGTATTGGTTTAGTTGGCGATAACGGTGTCGGTAAAACCACCCTGATTAAAGCCATTTTAGGTGAAATTGAGCATGGTGGCTCTGTCAAAACAGGCACACAACTGGAAATTGCCTATTTCGACCAATTACGCAATGTCTTGGATTTGGAAAAGTCGGTCAAAGATAACGTGTCTGAAGGTTCAGACTTTGTTGATGTGAACGGACAACGTCGTCATATCTATAGTTATTTACAAGACTTTTTATTCTCACCAGAACGTGCACGCACGCCGGTTAAAGCTTTGTCTGGCGGTGAACGCAACCGTATTTTACTGGCAAAATTACTACTCAAACCATCTAACCTGATAGTGATGGATGAGCCGACCAACGACTTGGATATGGTCACTTTAGAATTGCTTGAGGAAATGCTCAGCGACTATAAAGGCACCTTATTGCTGATTTCACACGACCGTGCCTTTATGGACAACGTGGTGACTTCAACTTGGGTATTTGATGGCAAAGGCAATATTGATGAATATATTGGCGGCTATCAGGACTATTTGCAGCAACGCCCAGACCAAACTGTGGTTGATCAAAAAAGTGATGTTAAAAAAGCCGTTGCCAAAGCCGAAGCGGCTGCAGCAGCACCAACGGCTAAAAAAGTAAAATTGAGCTACAAAGATCAACGTGCTTTAGAGCAGTTGCCAGGTGAAATTGAAGCACTGGAACAGGAACAAACCGAATTGGCTGAAAAACTGGCGGATGGTTCTTGGTTTGTAACAGATGCCAATGCAGCCACCAAAGCCTCACAGCGTTTGGCTGAAATTGATGAAGAACTGCTGGAAAAACTGGAGCGTTGGGACGAACTGGAAAACTTGGCGAATGGTAACTAGGGTCTATTGACACTTCGTCTACGCTTGTCCTGAAAGACTTCGCAAAACCGTTTTAAGCATCTTTCCCATTGGACGGATGCTTTTAAATTTTAAAATCGGTTCGTGCTAAACTGCAACGATACAACACTTTACACGGTCATTATGAGTCAACACACTGAATATCAACCAGGCGAATTTCAATGGTCTTTCCTGTTGCCAAAATATTGGGGCATCTGGATTGGCATTGTCTGCCTGATGATTTTAGCCATTTTGCCGTGGGCGATTCAGTATCGTTTGGCGCAGCTTTTAGGCAATCTTGCCTTTAACAGCATGAAGTCACGTCGCGTAACTACGTTACGCAATTTGGAAGTGTGTTTTCCTGAATGGAGCGAGGCTGAAGTACATGAAAATGCTCGCCAAGTCTTTGTTGATCAAATGCTGGGCGTATTTGAAACCTTAAATGCATGGTACTGTCCACAGTGGTTTAAAGGACGCACTCAGGTTGAAGGTTTGGAACATATTCAGCAAGCCCAAGCAGATGGTCGCGGGGTTTTATTGTTAGGCACACATTCTACTCTGCTAGATGCAGGTGGCTATGTCTGTGCACAATATTTTGACCCCGATGTGGTCTATCGTCCACAAAACAATCCCTTACTGGACATGCTGATTTACCGTTGTCGCGCCACCATTTACGGTCATCAAATTGACCACGATGACATGCGTGGTTTAATCCGCCACTTAAAAAATGGTCGTGCCATTTGGTATAGCCCAGATCAAGACTTTGGTTTAAAACAAGGTGTTATGGCGCCATTTTTTGGCGTGCCTGCTGCGACAGTTACAGCGCATCGTCGTTTACTTAAAATGACCAAAGCCGCAGCAATTCCGTTATATTTTTACCGTACAGGTGAGCTTTCCAACCCTCAATATAAAGTCTTGATTGAACCTGAACTGCTGGATTTCCCAAGCGCAGATGAAGTTGCAGATGCAACGCGCACCAATTTCATTATTGAGCAGCAATTACGGATCGCTCCTACCCAATATATGTGGTTTCATCGTCGGTTTAAGAGCCGCCCCGAAGGTTATGACAGTATTTACTAATCTGTACGGCAGAAGGAAAGATTCATGAAAGTCATGCAGTTATTACCCGAATTAAACAGTGGCGGTGTAGAACGCGGTACGCTCGAAATCGCCCGAGCCTTGGTCGCTCAAGGACATACGTCATTGGTGGTGTCGAATGGCGGACGGATGGTTAACCAACTCGAAGCTGAAGGTTCCACTCATTTAAAGTTAGCCATCCACAAAAAATCATTATCAAGCTTGTGGCAAATCCGTCCTTTACGCCAACTGATTATGCAACATCAACCTGATATTGTGCATGTACGTTCCCGCGTACCTGCATGGCTAACTCATTTTTCCCTAAAAGGTATTCCAGCCGAAAAACGTCCACACTTAATTTCAACTGTACATGGTTTTTATTCAGTTAACCGTTACAGCCAAATTATGACCCAAGCGGAAAAAGTGATCGCAGTTTCTGACAGTGTAGTCAAATACATTCGTGATCATTATCAAAACTGTCCACCTGAAGATATTGTCCGTATTTATCGTGGAATTGACCCTGCTGCATTTCCGCACGGGTATCAACCTTCGGCACAATGGATGCAACAAACCTATCAAGATTTCCCAGAACTTGAACATAAGTTTTTAATTTGTTTGCCGGGACGTATCACCCGCTTAAAAGGTCATGAAACATTGATTGATCTAATTGCGAAATTAAAAACCCAGTATCCACAGATTCATGCTGTTGTTGTAGGCGGTGCAGATGTTAAAAAAGCAGCTTATTTACAGGAACTGGAACGCAATATTCGGGATAAACATCTGACCGAAGCGATAACCTTTGTTGGACACCGTTCTGACATTCGCGAGTGGCTTGCGTTTAGCGATATTGTACTTTCACTTTCCAATCAGGCAGAAACCTTTGGACGCACTGCGCTCGAGGCTTTATCGTTAGGAACACCTGTGATTGGCTGGAACCGTGGTGGTGTGGCTGAAATTCTATCACAACTGTATCCGCAAGGACTCATCGCGGTAGATGACCAAGTCGCTTTATTCAATGCAGTGCAATTGCATCTGGAAACACCGCAAAGTGTCGCCCCTGTTGAATTGTTCAGCTTGGCAGATATGTGTCATCAAACCTTAGATTTATATCAGCAAGTTTTGCAGTCAAAATACGCCTAAAACCAAACCATAGAACTGAATCGAGCTGATTGAAGTTTAATTTTTTTTAAAAACTATGAGAGTGAAAAAAATAAGTCCCCCAAAAATCATCGCCCGAGTTCTACATCCTGTAAAACTCGGGCTCATGAGGTTGTGCTTTCAAAACTTATTGTTATTTTATTGTATGGCGTTCCTTACCTACATCATATCCTTGATGTTTATCCGTCAGCGTCGTCTTCCTTAATGGGATATTCCGTTCCCGAGTCCTTGTGCTGATGAATTAATCTTAACCAGATCAGTCAGAATAAACCATGCGTCATGTGCCTAAATCCGTGTAAGCCATTTCGTACACTTTTCGTTTAATTTCTAAACCGATTTATCCTGTGCTTTATACGGTTGTGCAATTTCATCGGTCACCAGTTTTTCTTCTCGCTCTGCTTTTTCAATCCCCTCCTGAATCGCCTGTTGTGCTTCCTGCTCATCGGCATCAGTTTGGGGCAGCTCTTCCTGAATTCGATCAAACACCCGCCCAGTTTGCAATACCACATACACAGGAAAATGGTCTGAACCGATATGCGCCAAACGCTGCATATCCACCAATGCAAAATCGGTACTATGAAATACATGGTCTAATGACCAACGCAGTAAAGGATAATCGGCATGAAAGGTATTGATATAGTGCCGCCCTACGCGCGGGTCGAGCAAGCCACTGATTCTTTGAAACAAGCGCGTAGTCCGCGACCACGCCACATCGTTTAAATCACCCATTACGATACAGCTTTCATCTAAATCTTTGATTTGATCGCCTACAATCAACAATTCGGCATCTCTTAAAACTGAATCTTTGGCTTCGGTAGGACTTGGTGGTTTAGGATGCAAACAATACAACTGTACAGGCTGCCCCGAAGGCAAAATCACACTGGTATGAATGGATGGAATTTCATCGCTGAGAATAAATTTGATCTCAGTGTCTTTTAATGGCAAACGGCTATACAAATGCATGCCATATAAATTATCTAAAGGTGCAGCGACCCGATAAGGATAATCGGCTTCAATCACAGACAAGGCTTGTTGCCATGCCAAATCAGTTTCTAAAGTCAATACCAAGTCTGGTTTTAAGGCTTGAATATGTTCAATCAACAGATGATATTTCTGATTTGGTGTCAGAACATTGGACACGATTAATGAAATTTGTTTTTCAGGATTTAGCTGTTCTGGACGAACTTGTTTGACCTGTTTTTTCCACAGCAAGGTGTAGGGCAAGACCATTTTGAGCTGATAAGCCAAAGCCGCAATCAGTCCAATTAAAATCACTTGGCTAGACACATCCCACGTCTGCTCCCAAATCAGTAGCAAAACAAAGGCAATGATGCCTAAAACCAAGATCTGTAAACGTGGAAAATCTGCGCCCCGAATCCACCATTCATCACGTGGAATCAGTGACCAAAAACTTAACCAAATGACTAATATTGCAAGCCCTTTTACCCAAATCATCTTGCTTTACTCTTTTGTATTTTTTGTCGTTTTTACATGAAAACCAAAGTTATCAATTTTGTATGTAACACAAACAAGAGATTTCACTCAATAATACTCATGTTTTGTTCATGTAATGCTTGCAGTTGCGCCCCCTTTTGATAGACTTATATTCCTTTATTGTTTTTTAACGCACCGAGGCAAAGTGGCATGAAAGTAGGTCTGGTCGGTTGGCGCGGGATGGTGGGTTCCGTCCTTATGCAACGTATGGTTGAAGAAAATGATTTTGCTCATTTTGAACCATTCTATTTCTCTACCAGTAATGCTGGCGGTGAAGCACCAGCGTTTGGTGGTAAGACTGCCCCAGCACTTATGGATGCAACAGATATTGAAAGTCTGAAGCAAATGGATGTCATTATTACCTGTCAAGGTGGTGATTACACTTCTGCCGTTTTCCCGAAGCTTAAAGCTGAAGGATGGAATGGTTACTGGATTGATGCTGCATCTACCCTACGTATGGATGATGAAGCGATTATCGTACTTGATCCAGTCAACATGAATGTCATTAAAGATGGCTTGGTGAATGGCACCAAAACATTTGTGGGCGGTAACTGTACTGTTTCACTCATGTTGATGGGCTTGGGTTCATTATTCCAAAACAATTTGGTGGAATGGGCAACTTCAATGACCTATCAAGCAGCTTCTGGTGCAGGTGCGCAAAACATGCGTGAGCTGATCACAGGCATGGGCTACTTGTATAACAACACCAAAGACTTGTTGGATGACCCACGTTCACCAATTTTAGACATCGACTCTAAAATTGCCGAATTACAACGTGGCGAAGGTTTCCCATCGGCAAACTTTGGTGTGCCTTTAGCGGGTTCTCTCATTCCATATATCGACAAACAGCTTGAAAGCGGTCAGTCAAAAGAAGAATGGAAAGGTCAGGTTGAAACCAACAAGATTTTAGGCAATCAGCAGATTGTTCCAATTGATGGTCACTGTGTGCGTATTGGCGCAATGCGTTGTCACTCTCAGGCAATCACATTGAAGCTGAAAAAAGACGTTCCACTGAACGAAATTGAAGATATGATTCGTCAATCAAGCCAATGGGCAAAAGTGGTACCAAATACACGCGAAGCATCAATGACCGATCTTACCCCAGTTGCAGTTACAGGGACTTTAACAGTACCTGTTGGTCGTTTACGCAAAATGAACATGGGTAAAGAATACCTTGGTGCATTCACTGTAGGTGACCAATTACTTTGGGGCGCAGCAGAGCCATTACGTCGTATGTTACGCATCTTAATTGATTACAAAAATGCTTAAGCTTCGTCTTGAGCACTGAATCATTTTTGATTCTGTGATCAATCTCAACAAGCCAGTCAAATTTGACTGGCTTTTTTATGTAATCAACGTGTTAATATTTTACAATCGACCTACAACTCGCTACTCTATCCTTTTCGCCTTGCGATAAATGACCGAGCTAACAATTAAGATGACTGTATATAACAAATTAAAGATCGCCATTTTATCTATTTTGGCTTCACAGCAAATGTATGCAATGAATGTTGACCCGATTCAAATTCAGTCAACAACTGGGGAATTGCTCTATGCCGAAATCAACTTTCGTCAATCGAATGTGAATGAAGCGATTGATGTTAGTTTAGCTACGGCCGAAGATCTGATGTCGATTGGTGCGAGCCACCGTCCGCCTGGTCATCTTAACTTTTTTACACGTCGTAACAGCAATGGTACAGGGGTTATCACCATTACCTCATCTCGACCGTTAACCGAGTCTGAGTTGAATATTGTGGTCAAAATTAAAGAAGGCAATGCAACCCGCCTGCAACATATTCGTACACCATTAAAACGCAGTGCACCTGCGCCATTGGCCGCTATGCAACGCAGTAATGAACAAGCTTTAACGCCTGTCATGATTGTCAATGAGCAAGATATTGCTTTAAATTTACCCGTAAGTGCGAACTATCAGGTTGAAACGCCTAAAGCAATTGAACAACAAACTTTTGAAGCACCGTTAACCATTAAACGTAATACACCACCTGCATTAAACCATCAAACAGTGACGGTGGTTCAAACTGCACCAAGCCGTAGCGCAGCAAGTGAAAATACGACTGTGATTGCCCCAAAAGTAGCGCCAGCACAGACAAATAACAACCCAACACCGACAGCATCTACAGCCACCACTTCAGTCACCGCACAACAATCGGCTGATCCATTGGTACAAAAATTTGCTGAACAGCAACGTACGAAGCAACTAGCACAAACTCAGCCTGCTGCTGCAACGAAAAAGCCTGCACAAATAGCGGCTACACAAGCTAAACCAAGCCCTGTAACAGCGAAGCCTACGGTCAATACTCAACATGTAGTGCAATCGAATGAATCATTATGGGCCATTGCCTCACGCATTGCGGGCGAAAACAATCGCCCTGTTGCCGAAGTGATGCAACAAATTAAAGCCAATAATGAGCATGCTTTTATTCAAGGCGATGCCAATCGTTTACGTCGTGGTGCGACCTTAAACTTACATGCACAAGCTAACTCTAAACCAGAGAAAAAAGCCGCAATTCCAAAACCAGAAACGGCCAGTGCACCACAATCAGGCAAAGCCAAATATCGTTTAAATCAAGCAGAAATGAGCCTTGTGGCAGAGAATCAACAAGACTCGACCCACGGTTCTGCCAAGAAGAACACACAATCCACACAAACTTCGGGTGACTTGTCATTAAAAGTTATGACATCCCGCGAGAAAACCGTTAAATTACAGAGAAACGTAACAGAATTAGAATTGGCATTACGTCAGAAGGATCACAGAATTCAATTACTCAACGCGCGCCTTGCCGAACTGCAACAACAATTGCAAAAACAACAAGCCGCAAATAAGCCAAAACACTAAATGTTACACACAATGATTTTTTTGGGATAAGGTCAAACAGGGACCACATCCTCAAGGGGTATAAACATGCTGATTTATGTGATTCCGTTTATTTTATTACTGGTGATCGCAATTTTCTTGAAAAAGCGTGAAGCAAGTAAAGAAGCCGAACCAAGCAACAAGAAAACAGCAGCGCCAGCCAAAACCAGTGGCAAGAAAACCACAACTACCAAAAAAGTTGCCCAGAAATCGGTGGTGGTTGAAGAGGTTGTTCCAACTCCACAACACTCTACCCCTGTCCCTGTAAAAATCCAAACCAACATTGAAAACCTGATCAAAGAGCGTAATTTCTTTGCTGCAGAAGCGCAAATTAACCAAGCATTAAAACGTGATAACTCATTGCATGGTTTGTATTTGTTATTGCTTGATATTCATTTACAGCAAAAAGATGAGTTTGCGATTGATCAATTACTCAATCATATACGCGCTTTGGGCCTTGATGATATTTTGGTTCAAGCAGAAGCTCAAAAACAAGTATTTGATGAGCAAAACAACAAAGCAATTGATGGGATTGATTTTCAACCAACGACTCCAGCGGATTTAGAATCGGCTCCTGTTGAACAAAAATCAACTGCTGATTTTGATGCCCTCATACAATCAAAAGATGATATCTCTTCTGATAGCTCTTCTTTTGACCAGTTACAGCACGAACTAACTTCAAATAAAACAGCAGCACCTGAAGCAGCTTTAGAATTTGACACCTCATCGTTAAATTTCAGCCCTGCAGCTACACCTGTTGTAGAAAAAGCAGCCGAACCTGAAGTCAAAGCAGAACCTGCTGCACTGGATTTTAATTTCTCACTCGATTCCACAGCAGCAGAAGCAAAAACTGAAGCGCCTGCAATTACAGCTGAACCAAGTGTAAGCCCTGCAGAGGAAGTTAAACCGCTCGACTTCACGTTTGATTTAACACCAAGTCCAGCTGAAACAACAGCCCCAGAATCAACAGTCAATGAAGCTTCTTCAGTCAAAGCCCCAAGTCTAGACTTCAATTTTTCTACACCAGAAAGCGCATCTGCGGTTGAAGCAAAAGCTGAACCTGCAACGCCTGATTTTAATTTCACATTTGACAGTGCGCCTGCTGAGGAAACCAACCTTCAGCCTGCAATTGAACCTGAAGTCATTGCTGCACCAAGTATTGCACTTGAACCTGCTGCAACCGTTGTCAGCACAGATGTTGATCTAAATGATCCATTGGTGAAATCATTCCCAGACTTATCTCAAGTAGATGAAATTCAGTTGAATTTAGACTTGGCGAACCAATATGTGGAATTGGGCGCTTATGATGCTGCGAAAGCTTTACTTAGCGAACAAGGCGCAAATTATTCTGCTGAACAACGCCAACGTGCCGATCAGTTACTGAATCAAATCGCTTCTTAATTCAAATCAGATTAAGATAAAGCAGTCATTCTTGGCTGCTTTTTTTATGATGAAAAAAATTGCGTTAATCTATATGGGCGGCACTTTTGGCTGTGTCGGTGAACCACTAAGCCCAATGCCTGCGGAGCAATTTCTGCCACGCTTGGCACAGGTCTTACCCCTAAATTTAGAGATTGAATGCTTTGTTGCCCCTGTCATTAAAGACAGTAGTGCCTGCACAGCCGCAGACTGGTTACAGCTCATTCAATATATTCAAAAATTACAACACGATGATTTTCAACATTTCGTTATTTTACATGGCACCGACACCCTCAGCTATGCCAGCGCAGTCTTGGCACGTTTTTTAGCGCAAAGTACCCATGTCATTCTCACGGGTAGCCAATATCCCTTACTCAATGCACAAGGCACAGATACCCGTGAATTTAGTGATGCCTTGGACAACCTAAATTTTGCTTTACAACAGATTCATCAAGTGACTCAGGGAGTATATCTGGCCTTCCATCAGCAACTGATTCATGCCGCAACGGCACTGAAACAACACACCACCGAGTTAAATGCATTTACAGGTCAGTCTGCTTTGGTTTACACGGAGAACAAATCGCAGAATGAGCCAGCATTCAACATTAGCACTCAACATATTGAAAAAGCCCAGCACTTTAACTGCCTGAACTGGATGTTACAGCCAATTGCCATTTCCGCTTTGGTCGATAATTTAAAAGCCTTACAGCAACAGCCACCACACTGCCTCATTTTACAGAGTTATGGTACAGGCAATATGGCCGTCAATGCCGAAGTGATTGAGTTAATTCAGGCCTTACAAGCTCAACAATGTGCCGTGATTCTCACCACCCAAGTCACTTTTGGTGGCATGCAACAACGCTATGCGATCAGCCAGTGGTTACAGGACAGTAAAATTTTAATCAGTGATTGCCAAAGTCACGCAGATCTTTATGCCAAAGCCTTAAAAATGTATTTACAATACGACAGCCTTGCACAGTGGTATGCGCATTGGCAGTCTTCAGTGTGATTTGAGGTGATTATGCAGCGTTTTGCAATCGGAATTGAGTTTTGTGGCATTCGGTATCGGGGTTGGCAAACCCAGCAAGCAGGCGTACCTAGTGTGCAGGAAACCATTGAAAAAGTTCTGAGCAAAATTGCCGATGAACCCATTATTTTACATGGTGCAGGACGTACCGATGCAGGCGTGCATGCAACCAATATGGTGGCACATTTTGATACGCATGCCATTCGCCCTGAACGCGGTTGGTTGATGGGTGCCAACAGCCAACTACCCAAAGACATTGCAATTCAATGGATTAAAACGATGGATATGGACTTCCATGCTCGTTTTAAGGCTCAGGCACGGCGTTATCGCTATGTCGTGTATAACAATCCACAACGCCCTGCCTTGCTGCACAAACAAGTCACTCACGCTTATTATCCCTTAGATGTCGATAAAATGATTGCGGCTGCGCAGAAATTTGAAGGGACACATAATTTTGAAAGCTTTCGTGCCGCGGCGTGTCAGTCCAATCAGCCTGTCCGTCATGTCAGCCATTGCCGCTTAATTCGTCACGGCAATTATTTAGTGTTAGATATTCAAGCCGATGGTTTTTTGCATCACATGGTTCGCAATATCATGGGTTGTCTATTGGAGATCGGGCAAGGTTTGTATGACATTGCACATATTGACCAAATTTTTGCAGCTCAAGACCGTAAAGCAGCAGGAATTACTGCCCCGCCAGATGGCTTGTATTTTATTCAGGCACATTATCCTGAACAGTATGATTTACCGAAAGTTCCTTTAGGGCCACATTGGTTAAACATGCCGGAATAATTTAATCCCTCCCGACCTCCCTTTTCCAAAGAGAGGAGCTCCATTTCGAGGCGTTAAAAACGAAAGTCCCCCCCTTTGAAAAAGGGGGATTTAGGGAGGATTCTGTTTAGGAAAGGTTTTAAATTTTCAAACTTAACGCTGTTTACGTTTTCTATATTCCACTGGAGTTTCATTGGTCCAGCGTTTAAAAGCACGATAAAAAGTACTTGGCTCTGAAAAACCCGTTAAGTACACAATCCGCTCCACGCTTTCATTGGTATTCGATAATAATCGTTTAGCCAAACGACATCGATAATCGGACAGAATTTGCTGAAAACTGGTATTGGCTTCACTCAATTGGGTACGCAAACGACGTGGCGTGATATTCAATTGTGCCGCCACTGTTTCTAGTGTCGTTTCTCCACTTTCTAAGGTCGAACCAATGGCACGGCGCACTTCACCAACCAAATCATAACGCGCCAGTTCCTGCAGTTTTTCCAATGCCAACTGTTCGTGTAATTGCAATAACTCAGGTTCTGCCTGCCACAGTGGATAATCCAAAATACTCGGATCAAAATACAAACGCGTTTCTTTCTGCCCCAAACTCACAGGACATTCAAAGACACGGAAATATTCATCATCTGCAGCACCATCACTAAAGTTAAAGTCAATATAAATAGGCTGAAAACGACCTTCGGTAATGAATTTAAAGAAGCGTAAAACACCCGACATGGCGCATTCAGAAAAATGACGATTGACGATATTTTCTGACCACGGCTGCACGCCATTGGTTAAATAGCAGCGTCCATCTTCCACCACCAATTTGGCATCAAAAGCATCACTAATCAGGCGTTGATAAGCCAAAGCACGTTTTAGGCCTTCACCAAAGTTTTCTGAAGAAATAAACAAATGTTCAATCACCTGCCCGCGATAAAGTGGCAAATGTTCCCCCAGATGTAAACCAATATCAGGGTCTTTACTGACTTCCTCAGCCGCAACCCAAAACGCATATTGTGCATTTAAAGGCGTACGTTCATTGGCTTCGACCTGATTTAAGGCCACACCTGCTTTTGTTAAAATATCTTCGGTTGGCAACCCCGCACGACGAATCGCTTGGTAGCCTAAACGCAATACAACCGATGCATCAGTTAGCTGACCCACGCAAAAACCTTCCTTGTATGTACTTCATTTATACTTAAAAAGATTGAAATTAGATTAACTGCGATTGACCGAACTGACAACCTACCCAAGCCCATTTTTACAGAAAAAGTATAAACCGATGATTCGCTTATTTTACTAACAGATGCGCTGTGTATAGGGTAAAGCATCTTGTTTTTTTCAGAAAAATTGCCTATAATTTGCGCCTTTCCAATTTGATACTCAGGTAGGCTATGGCCAATAAAGAGGAACTCATCGAGTTCGAAGGCGTTGTCACCGAAACGCTTC
Source organism: Acinetobacter sp. YH01007 (assembly GCF_013420425.1). NCBI lineage: Bacteria > Pseudomonadati > Pseudomonadota > Gammaproteobacteria > Moraxellales > Moraxellaceae > Acinetobacter > Acinetobacter sp. YH01007. The sequence continues at coordinate 47,856 of NZ_VOYC01000003.1, forward strand.
CTAATACTATGTTTCGTGTACGTTTAGAAAACGGTCATGAAGTGATTGCTCACATTTCTGGTAAAATGCGTAAACACTATATTCGTATTTTAACAGGCGACAGTGTGAAAGTTGAAATGACACCTTACGACTTAACCAAGGGTCGCATCACTTACCGCGCACGCTAAGTTTTAGAGTAAGCTAAAGCCACTTTCGGAGTGGCTTTTTTACGTTCACTTAAAAAAATTCTGTTTAGCCTTTAATTCGTCCCCGCCGCTTATCGAATCACCACATTCTTTTCTTGCATTGCCTTCTACAATAAAGTTTTGAGCAAGGGAGAAAAAGCATGTTATTTCGATCCTGCGTTGCTTGTATAACAGGTCTTTTTGCGCTCAGTTTAGTGGCGTGTAGTAGTAATCCACCGCATTCCACTTTAAACCGCGATGCGTATTTACAGCAATTTATTGGTCAATCTAGCCAATATATCCTGACCCATTTGCAATTAAGCCAAATTGGCTATCAACAGCTTGGTACAGCTCAAGCTACCCCTCAATTGCTACATTACCGTATCATTCGTCCTGTACGTGTTCCGATCCCTATGGCGCAGCATCCCACTACAGGTATTGGTGCTGTTCCGTTAAATATCGGTATCCCGAGTCATGAAAGTTACGATGTTGCACTGACTTGTGATTTGTATTTTCGCCTACAGCAGGGTATTGCTACCGCAGTGTATGTTTCGGGACAACGCTGTTAAGTCTCCTAGCTAAAACACTCTGAAAGTACAAAACCAATAAAAAAACGCAGCCCGAAGACTGCGTTTAATGATTTGATTTTGAGCTGTAAGCGATAGGTTAAATCGCTTAAATTTTTAGTTGAGTGCCGTAACGACTGCTTGACCCATTTCAACAGTACCAACTTTATTCATGCCTTCAGACATAATATCGGCAGTACGTAAACCTTGATCTAATACATTGCCTACTGCATCTTCAATGGCTTTTGCTGCCGCTTCTTCGCGGAAGGTGTAACGTAACATCATTGCCACAGAAAGAATGGTTGCCAATGGGTTTGCCAAGTTTTGACCTGCGATATCTGGCGCTGAACCATGGCAAGGCTCATACATACCTTTGCCATTTTCGTCTAAAGACGCAGATGGCAACATACCAATAGAACCTGTCAACATCGCCGCTTCATCAGACAAGATGTCACCAAACAAGTTACCTGTCACCAATACGTCAAATTGTTTTGGCGCGCGTACCAATTGCATCGCTGCGTTATCGACATACATGTGCGACAAGTTGATTTCTGGGTACTGTTCTGCATGTAACTGAGTCACGGTTTGCTTCCACAATTCAGTCACTTCCAGTACGTTGGCTTTATCCACCGAACATACTTTACCGCCACGCAATTTCGCCATTTCAAACGCTACTTTTGCAATGCGTTTGATTTCTGACTCAGCATATACGTCGGTATTAAAACCTTGTTTTTCACCATTTTCTAATTCACGGATACCACGTGGCTGACCGAAATAGATACCACCTGTCAATTCACGCACGATTAAGATATCTAAGCCTGATACGATTTCAGGTTTTAAGCTTGAAGCATCTGCCAATTGTGGATACAAAATTGCAGGACGTAAGTTAGCAAATAAATTGAGTTCTGAACGCAATTTTAATAAGCCACGCTCTGGACGGATTGAACGCTCAATGTTGTCCCATTTTGGACCACCAACTGCACCCAATAAAATTGCATCGGCTTTTTTCGCTTGCTCAGATGTCACTGCTGGGTACGGTTCGCCATGTGCATCAATTGCAGAACCACCCAATAAACCTTGTTCCCAAGTCAAACCCAAATTGAATTTTTCATTGACACGTGTCAGCACTTGTTCAGCAGCTTTCACAATTTCTGGACCAATGCCGTCACCAGCTAAAATCAAAATATGTTTTGACATGAGAGTTTCCATTGTTCATGACAGTCAAAGACTGTGGGATTAAATTTTTTGTTCTACAAACTCACCCAAGCCATTTAAGACATTGTAGGGTTTGCAAAAACGTCGAATGGTTTTGTTGTTTTGCACCAAATCTACACATAAAGGATCTGGCGCAGACACATTTAATAAGCTGCCTTTAGTACGACTTCGATCACGATACATTCTAAAGGTATATTTTTGCTTGGCATTAAACTTATGAATTACATGCAGTTTTTCTGCACGATCTTTAGAAATGGGATAAAAGCGAATCACCAATTCATGTTGTTTAGGCGGTACAGATAAATACAAGGCTTTGGATTTATTTAAGGATGATTCCTGTAAACGCACTAAACCCTCCTGAATGGCAGCACGTGTAACACGATGTTTTTCTGCATCGACAATTGTGACCGTATTTAAACGCTCAAACTCACAATCATCTGTACCCGCACAGTAAATCAGTGCATTGGATTTGCTTTGTTCAGTTTCTTTCACCTGTTTAATGCGTGCTGTATTCCACGTTTGGCATGCGCTTAGCGTGGTGATACATAATCCAATGACAGCAAGCCGACCGAAAATTTTAGTCATTGTTCGCGCCCAACCTCACCTGTTAGATACAAAATATAAAAATTATTGTGTGCCGATGTTAGCAAGAGTTAGGCAGCGATGCTATGACAAATTTCAGCGAATTTATGCCTGAATTTCGGCAAAAACCCATGGACGCGACTGCTTAGTTTTCTCTTCATAAGCACGAATGTCATCGGCTGCTTGTAATGTTAAGCCAATATCATCCAAACCATTCAATAAACAGTGCTTACGGAATGGATCTACTTCAAATTTAAATGCCGTACCGCTTGGTGTGCGTACTTCTTGCGCGTCTAAGTCGATGGTTAATTGATAGCCTTCAGTCGCCGCACATTCTTTAAATAATTGCTCGACCTGCTCTTCAGACAAGATCACAGGCAACATGCCGTTTTTAAAGCAGTTATTGAAGAAAATGTCGGCAAAACTTGGCGCAATAACGGTACGGAAACCATATTCATTCAACGCCCAAGGCGCATGCTCACGGCTTGAACCACAACCAAAGTTGGCACGTGAAATTAAGATTGAAGCACCCTGATAACGTGGCTGATTCAATACAAACTCAGTATTAATCGGACGTTTTGAATTGTCCTGCCCCGGATAACCTTCATCTAAATAACGCAATTCATCAAATAAGTTATCGCCAAAACCTGTGCGTTTGATAGATTTCAAAAACTGTTTTGGAATGATTAAGTCTGTATCGACATTGGCACGGTCTAATGGTGCAACGATACCTTGTTCAACGGTATATTTTTTCATGTTTAATTCTCACTGAATCCGTAACCTCTCCCTTACCCTCTGCTATAGCGAGAGGGAACGCCATCTCTCTGAGAGAAGGCTGGGATGAAGGCATAACTTAGAATGAACGTACGTCTACAAAATGACCTGCGATTGCTGCCGCAGCTGCCATTGCTGGACTCACCAAATGGGTACGACCACCGTTACCTTGACGACCTTCAAAGTTACGGTTTGAAGTCGATGCACAGTGTTCACCCGGTTGCAATTTGTCTGCGTTCATTGCCAAGCACATTGAACAACCTGGTTCACGCCATTCAAAGCCTGCTTCTACAAACACTTTGTCTAAGCCTTCTTGTTCCGCTTGTTGCTTAACTAAACCAGAACCTGGAACCACCATCGCCTGTTTAATACTTGCTGCAACTTTACGACCTTTAATCACTTCAGCGGCTGCACGAATATCTTCAATACGCGAGTTGGTGCATGAGCCAATAAATACGCGGTCTAATTGAATATCTGCCAAAGACTGACCTGCAGTTAAGCCCATATATTGATAAGCACGCGTCCAGTCATTGCGCTGTACATCATCTTTCGCCTGCTCTAAAGTTGGTACGGCTTGTGATACTGGAATGACCATTTCAGGTGAAGTTCCCCAAGACACTTGCGGCTCAATTTCTTCGCCTTGTAATACCACTACGGTGTCAAAGTGCGCGCCTTTATCTGAGTGTAAAGTATTCCAGTAAGCAACTGCTGCATCCCATTGCTCGCCTTTTGGTGCATAGTTACGACCTTTCACGTATTCAATGGTTTTGTCATCCACAGCGACCATACCTACGCGCGCGCCTGCTTCAATCGCCATATTACATACTGTCATACGTCCTTCAATCGACATATCACGGAATACTTGACCACCAAACTCAATCGCGTGACCTGTACCGCCTGCAGTACCAATTTTACCAATGATCGCTAAAACGACATCTTTCGGTGTAACACCTTGACCTAATTTGCCATCTACACGCACTAGCATGTTTTTCATTTTCTTTTGAACTAAGCATTGGGTTGCTAATACGTGTTCAACTTCAGACGTCCCAATACCATGCGCTAAACACCCAAATGCACCGTGAGTCGCTGTATGTGAGTCACCACAAACTACGGTCATACCTGGCAAAGTTAAGCCCTGCTCAGGCCCAACCACGTGCGCAATCCCCTGACGGATGTCGTTGATGTCAAACTGCACCACGTTAAAGGTTTTACAGTTGTCATCTAAAGTTTGTACCTGAATACGTGAGGTATCATCTTCAATACCTGCAATACCGTCTGCACGTTCTTTCTTAGACGTTGGTACGTTATGGTCAGGCGTTGCCACGTTGGCACTTAAACGCCACGGCTTACGTCCTGCAAGTTGCAAACCTTCAAAGGCTTGTGGAGAAGTCACTTCATGCAATAAATGACGGTCGATATACAATAAAGCTGAGCCATCATCACGTTGGGTGACCAAGTGATCATCCCACAATTTGTCGTACAAAGTTTTTGCAGCTGGATTTTGTGCTTGTTGGTTTTCGCCTGCCATGTCAGATCTACTCCACTGGACTGGGTAATTTTTTCATTAATTTGATTATAACCGCGAATTTGTATAAATCTAATTTATCATTTTTATTAATTTAAAAACTTTTAGGAATTAATATTTACATCCAAGCAAAATATTTTTTATTGGTTTAACCTGTTTTGTTTTCAGGTTAAGTTCAATCAACATCGTTTCATCTAAAAAATAATCAAGACTAAAATCTAATTTCCCAATCAAAAACACAAAAATATTCGTTTTTACAAATTAAATAAGAATAATTATCCTTTAGCTATCACACAGAGAAATGTCAAAGCAGCACAGGAGTATTCACATGAGTCATATTCAAAAATTTGTTGCTAACAATCAACGCATGTTCAAAAAGACCTTGAGCTACTACATTATGCACATCACCGTAGCAATGGTGGTTGGTTATGTGGTCACGGGTAATATTTGGATGGCCATTACCTTAAGTTTGGTCGAACCAACAGTTCAAGCGGTGGCTTATTTTATTCACGAACGTATTTGGGAAAAGAAAACACAAGCTGAAGAGTCCAACATTATCGCGTAGTTAACATATCGTTATGCTCTAGTTATCCTCCTCTCAAGTGAATACTGCTGTTCTATTTCTTCCTCTTAGATCATCGTAGCGCAAGCGACGATGATCTTTTTTTATGCCCTTTTTAAACCTACTCCTTTGAGGATGTTTCTGCCTACAGTTTCAAAATATGTAGAATTTGTTTTGATTAATTCTAATTTTTTCTAAATAATAAACACAGTGATAAAAAATACTTATAGGTAATTCAGATGAATCTTGCAGCCTTCGAAGCTTTTGTAAAAGTCATGGAAACGGGTTCTATTTCTTTGGCAGCAGATCAACTGTTTATTACCCAGCCGGCCGTGACCAAACGCATTCACAGTTTGGAAGATTATTTTGGTGTAAAGCTGTTTGAATCGGCAGGACGTGGCGTACAAGCCACACATGCGGCACATTCATTGTTACCTAAAGTTAAAAACTGGCTGAACGAATTGGGTGATATTCATCACACCCTCAGCCATGAACAAGGGCAAGTTCAAGGCAAACTGAAAATTGGCACCAGTCACCATATTGGTTTGCACCATTTACCCAATCATTTACGAGAATACGTGCAGGAATTTCCCAATGTCACGCTCGATGTGCATTTTGTCGATTCTGAACAGGCACATGAGCAGGTTTTGGCGGGAGATTTAGAACTGGCTTTTCTGACCCTTCCACCTAAACTGGATGAACGCTTGGCTTATGTCACCATTTGGAATGATCCTTTGGTCTTTGTCGTGGCGCCATTTCATCCTCTAGCAGGTCAAAAAAACCTACAATTGTCCGACTTACTTAGCTACCCAAGTTTGTTGCCCGCTGCGCAAACCTATACCAGTCAAATCACCTTGGCAGAGTTTGAAAAGCAAGGGGTAAAACCTAAAGTCACCATGAGCAACAACCCGTTGGAGTCAATTCGGATGTTGGTGTCTATTGGTTTGGGTTGGTCTGTTCTACCCAAAACTTTGGTCAATCAGGACTTGCAACAGTTAGATATTGATTTAGAAATGAACCGTCAACTCGGTATGGTATGGCACCCTGGCCGGACACAATCACGTGCAGTTTTAGAATTGATTGAGATGATGAAGCATTAAGCATCACGAGCGAAGCTATATAAGCAATGAAGGCTCAAAATTTTTTTATCTATAAACTTACTTTCTAGACTCAATAAAATACCCTCAAGTGATTTATCACTTGAGGGCTATTTTTATCAGCATTTCAAAATGCTGCGTGGTCTATTTCTTAACGATTCACCGAATCTTCATGTAAAGATTCATTCAATTGATCTACCACAATTGCCCATGAACCATCCGATTTCATTTTTTCGACGATAAACTGACGCTGTGCTTCCGTCCAAAATTCTGCCTCGGCAATTGTTGTTTCCGCATTCAATTGATGCGTTTCAATAAATTGCTGAATCGCGGCTTCACTGGCATCCAAACCCAGTTGTTCAAATAAATGTGTCATTCTTGGGCGTACACCACTCATTTTTTCACTCCTGATCATTTTTAATTCTTGTCTTACCTTAGCATGCCTATTCTAAAAATGAATGACATAATCCAACATTGCAATAAATAAAAACAAAAATAAATCAATAAGCTAGTAAAAGCCAGAGTAGCAACACCTCAAAAAAATTCAGACTTAAATTGACCAGTCCTGCACATCCCAACCTTGCTCTTCAGCCAAAGCCTGTAAACGTGCATCAGGATTTACAGCAATGGCGTGATCTGCATATTCCAACAAGAAACGATCATTAATCGAGTCTGAATATGCCCAAGATTCTGTCACTTCACGCCCTGCAAGCCATTGCTCCAAACGCACCAACTTGCCTTGTTGATAACACGCAGTATTAATGACTTTGCCTGTATATTTACCATCGACCACTTCGGCATTGGTGGCAATAATTTCACTAATACCAAACTCACGGAAAATAGGTGCAGTAATAAAGTCAGATGTTGCTGTAATCCCCACCAATTCATGCCCTAATTCTTGATGACGCTGAATAGCTTTAAACCCTTCAGGGCGCATTTGTGGACGAATCACCTTTTGCATAAATAATTCATGCAAATCTGTGAGGTACTGATTGTCGTGCTGGGTTAAAAACTCAAATACAAATTCGTTATATGCAATTGGGTCGAGTTGCCCTGCTTTGTAGTCTTCATAAAACTTGTCGTTCATGGCGCGATGGCGAACAGGATCGACCAAGCCTTCACTTACCAAAAACTCACCCCAAGAATGATCTGAATCAGTATTTAACAAGGTGTGATCGAGATCAAATAGCGCCAATTTCATGAAAATACTCGTAAAAACTGAAATTTAAGAAAAAAATTGTAAATCTATCTCCGCTAGTCGATAGAAATTCGTTAAGATCATAGCAATTTTAACATTATTTACACTTTGCGTTTTCGAGTTGGAGAAAAGAAATCATCATCCCCGAGTGCAAAGTCATAAATTAAACAATATTTAGGTAGCCAAATGATCGACTCAGAAGGTTTCCGACCCAATGTCGGGATCATTTTGGCAAACGAGTTTGGACAAGTTTTATGGGCAAAACGCATTGGTCACAATGCATGGCAATTTCCGCAAGGAGGTATCCAATATGGAGAAACCCCTGAACAGGCACTTTATCGTGAGCTGAGAGAAGAAGTTGGCTTACTGCCCGAACACGTCCAAGTTATCGCGCAAACTAAAGGTTGGCTGCGTTATCGTTTGCCACATCGGTACATACGCACGGATTCAGACCCAGTATGTATTGGTCAAAAACAGAAGTGGTTTTTATTGCAACTGACAGCGTCAGCGCATCATATTCGGCTGAATTTGTCAGACCCACCCGAATTTGATCAATGGCAATGGGTCAGTTACTGGTATCCGCTTGGTCAGGTCGTCAATTTTAAACGTGACGTCTACCGTAAAGCGATGGTGGAATTGTGCAATCAATTGCCCCTGAAAAAACCTTAAAATTTGCATGAAGATGTAGATTTTTTAGCTTATTGTTATAGGGTCATCTGTGGTGTAAAACTGACCTCAAATCATTGATTGGAATATGGAGTAGCGCGTATGTCGAACATGCAACTGGATACCCTTAGACGCATTGTACAAGAAATCAATGCGTCCACCAGTTTGCATGAATCACTCGATATTATGGTCAATCAGGTCGCAGAAGCCATGCATGTGGATGTCTGCTCTATTTACCTGCTCGATGAACGCAATCAACGCTATTTGCTCATGGCATCAAAGGGTTTAAATCCTGAGGCTGTGGGGCATGTGTCTCTACATACCAGTGAAGGTTTGGTCGGTTTAGTCGGACAACGTGAAGAAATTGTCAACCTAGACGACGCACCTAAACACGAACGCTTCATGTATTTGGCCGAAACAGGCGAGGAAATTTATAATTCTTTCCTTGGCGTGCCTGTCATGTATCGCCGTAAAGTTATGGGCGTTCTTGTGGTGCAAAACAAGGACAAACAAGACTTTTCTGAAGCCGCAGAATCCTTTTTAGTCACACTTTGTGCTCAGCTTTCAGGTGTCATTGCGCATGCGCATGCCGTGGGCAACATTGATGTGTTCCGCAAACCCAACAACCTGCCTGCCTACAAAACCTTTCAGGGCGTATCAGGTTCGGGCGGGATTGCACTGGGTCGTGCGGTAATTCTGTATCCACCTGCAGATTTGGCGGCTGTGCCTGATCGTGAAGCTGAAGACATTAGTGAAGAGTTAGAATTACTAGACAACGCACTAGATGCAGTGCGTCAAGAAATTCAGGCACTAGATGACAAAATGCAGGATGCCTTAATGGCAGAAGAACGCGCTTTATTCAGTGTGTTCCTACGCATGTTGGATGAAAATGCCCTGCCTGCAGAAATTAAAGAACTGATTCGTGAAGGTAACTGGGCACAAGGTGCAGTGCGTATTGTAATTGACAATCACATTGCCCTATTTTCACAAATGGAAGATGACTATTTACGCGAACGTGTTTCTGACCTGAAAGATTTAGGGCGTCGTATTCTCGCCTCTTTACAAGAAGCCGATGCCAGTCACCGAGAACTGACCGATGAAAGTATTTTAATTGGCGAAGAAATTTCCACAGCAGCTTTGGTAGAACTGCCTGTCGATAAAATTGCAGCGATTGTTACCACCGAAGGCGCAATGAATTCTCACATGGTCATTGTGGCACGTGCTTTGGGTATTCCAACCGTAGTTGGCGTAACTGAATTGCCGATCAACAGCCTAGACGATGTGGAAATGATTGTAGATGCGCACCAAGGTCGGGTGTTTATCAACCCGCCACGTCGCATGCGGACGCGCTATAAAGAAATTCAAAAAGAAGAAGAACAGATTGCCAAAGACCTCAAGCAATATGAAACCAAAGACGCGATTACCCCTGACGGCGTAGCGGTAAAATTGTATGTCAATACAGGCTTGATGATTGACGTAGTGCGTGGCGTACAACGCGGTGCTAAAGGTGTTGGTTTATATCGTTCTGAAATTCCATTTATGCTACGTGACCGTTTCCCGGGCGAAGAAGAACAGCGTGCTATTTACCGCCAACAGCTCAGTCACTTTGCCAACAAACCTGTGGTGATGCGTACGCTAGATATTGGCGCAGACAAGGACTTGCCGTACTTTTCGATTGAAGAAGAAAACTCAGCCTTGGGTTGGCGCGGGATTCGCTTCACGCTAGATCATCCTGAAATTTTTTCTTCGCAAATTCGTGCCATGCTCAAAGCCAGTATTGGTTTGAATAATCTGCATATTTTGCTGCCAATGATCACCAGTGTCAGCGAGGTTGAAGAAGCCTTGTATTTGCTAGATCGTGACTTGCAAGCAGTGCAGGAAGAAGAACAGGTTAAAATCACCAAACCGAAAATTGGCATTATGGTAGAAGTACCGAGTGTGCTGCTGCAAATTGATGAATTTGCCCCGTTGGTGGATTTTTTCTCGGTAGGATCAAACGATTTAACCCAGTATTTATTGGCAGTGGATCGTAACAATCCGCGTGTGGCCAACGTCTATTCACACTTTCATCCTGCAGTACTGCGCGCCTTAACCCGCTTGGTGAAAGAATGTCATAAATATGACAAGCCTGTGAGCGTTTGTGGCGAAATGGCAGGAGATCCGCTGTCTGCGGTAATTCTGATGGCAATGGGCTTTAATACCCTGTCGATGAGTTCAAGTAATATCTTGCGGGTGCGTAAAGCAATTTGTCATGTACCGATGACCGATGCGCAACATTTATTAGATCAGGCGTTAAAAATGAATAATCCGCTGATGGTGAAAAGTCTGATGGAATATTATTTTAAAACCCATGGCTTGGGCGATATGGTGAAACTAGCGACACGTATCGTATCTCCATAAAACTTAGTTTAAGCCTCAAGCAACACACCATTCACTCCAAAAACAACAAGGGCGATAATCATCGGAATATCGCCCTTGTTTGTGTTTGCTATAGCCTCGTTTGGCATTTTTCTTACGGTCTACAAAAACCTGACTTTTGTTGACCTCGTGCATGTGCTTGGCCACAAAGTTATGCTGAATAAGCTCAGGCTGTTTTTTCTTTGCCATTACGCTGTTCCTTTCGGTTGATCATGGAAATGAGCAGTGTCGCTACTCTTTTAGATGGAGATGTTGAGGGAAAATTCAAGCCAATTGCTTCTGCATAACCTGACTATTCTCTCACCAATGTTCCATATTAAATTGGGAAGCCGATCATACGCTTTTTTGTACATTTTACAAGCGATTTTCACTCAATAGTGCTAAGATAAAAAGAAGGGTAAATAAATTATTGCCGCCACTTTATCAGATTTTTCTGACGGTTATTTTTGAAGGCTATTTTAAAGAACACTCAGCGGCTTTACCCATACAATTATAGCATAAAATTCTAAAAAATTTTATTACTTTTCAAATACTTATTAGTTATAAAATCCACTAGAAAAACTGCAATGATTGGCTAATATGAATATAGAAGATCAGTTTAACAAGACCATTAAAAACAGGAGTCAAATTCATGATTTATGAAGTTTCTGGAGATATTTTACTGAGCGAAGCACGTGCGATTGCTCACGGTGTTGCCCCTAACGATAACTTTGCAACAGGTTTGGCTTTAAGTCTGCGTGAGCACTGGCCTGCGCTATATAAAGACTTCCGCAACTATTGTCATATTTACCATCCTAAAGCGGGTGAGCAATGGACTTGGGTCAATGCCGAAGGTCAACGCATCGTCAACCTGATGACTCAGGAAGCGGCTTATGACAACGGTTCAAAACCAGGTAAAGCATCGACAGAATACGTCAACCGCACTTTGAAAAACTTAAAACAGTTGATTGAAGAAGAGAAAATTGAAAGCTTGGCGTTACCGCGTCTTGCAACAGGTGTAGGCGGTTTAGATTGGGAAGATGTACGTCCACTCATCTACAAACACTTAGAAGATTTGGATATTCCAATTTACATCTACACTCTATATCAAAAAGGTGTAAAAGCTGAAGAGCCTGCGAAATAAGTTTCGCTGAAGCAATCAGCTTTGCTACAAGCGAGCGTGATTGATCACGACTCGACTGCAATATACGGTTCAATTCACCCGTTTGGTTTTACCAAGCGGGTGAATTTTTTGTGCAGAATCAAGTAGCAAGGGATGCTATGCTGAAAATGCACGCTGCAAGATGGATGCAACATCGACCTGTTTAGGTTTAAGCATACCCACCACTTGCCCATGCAATGCACTATAACGCGACTGAATAAAACCTTCTGCCACAAAACTTGGCGCATAACGCAACAACAAAACCGCTTGTGCCAAAATCACCAAACGGCTCACCAAAGCACGTGCCATAAATTGTAAATCGTTGCTGTTCGTGGTCTGCAATAACTGCTGCAAACCATCTAATTCACTGCCCAAAATAGGATGAGTAACGGCAGTGCGAGCAAAATCCTGCAATAACACCTGAATCAGCTCAGGTTCTCGCTGCATAGCGCGTAGTACATCCAGACACATGACATTGCCTGAACCTTCCCAAATGGTATTTACAGGTGCTTCTTTGAAAATACGTGCCATGATGCTGTTATCGACATAACCATTGCCACCAAAAACTTCCATCATCTCACCTGTAAGTTCCACCGCGCGTTTGCAAATCCAGAACTTTGCAGCAGGGGTCATTAAACGCTTCCATGCCAAAGACACAGCATCATCGCTTTCATAACAATGTGCCAAATGAAAACTGAGCTGTACCGCAGCTTCAGTTTCCAAAGCCAAATCTGCCAAGACTGCCTGCATTAATGGCTGATTCGCCAAAGTCTGTCCAAATGCTTGACGTTGTCGAGTATAGGCAAGGCATTGCACCAAGGCTTGACGCAGCATGGCACTACTGCCCACAGCACAGGTTAAACGAGTGTAGTTCGCCATTTCAATAATGGTGGGAATACCGCGCCCTGCTTCGCCAATCATGATGCCCCACGCCTGCTGAAATTCGACTTCAGAACTGGAGTTACTCCGATTTCCCACTTTGTCTTTTAAACGCTGTACCTGAATATTATTTTTTCTGCCATCTTCTAACCAACGCGGTACAAAGAAACAAGCCAAACCATCTTGTTCGGTATTGGCGACCACCAAATGTGCATCACACATTGGTGCAGAGAAAAACCATTTATGACCTGTGAGCAAATAGGCTTGCCCACGCCCTGTTGCTGCGACTGGAATGGCAAGCGTTTGGTTGGCACGTACATCTGAACCACCCTGCTTTTCGGTCATGCCCATGCCCAACCAAATAGATTTCTTTTGTGAAATCGGCACATCACGCGGGTCATATGCATGCGATAACAGTTTTTCGCCCATGCTTGCCCATAATTCAGGTTCACGCTGAATGAGCGGAATACTGCCTAAAGTCATGGAATTTGGACATAAATTGCCACACTCAACCTGTCCCGCCAAATAAAAGCGACTGGCCCAATCGACCCATTTTGCCGTAGATTGCGGTTGTTTAAATGGATGTGCATGCGTGTCAAACTTGCGATTCAGCGCCATCCAGTGATGCCATGCGGGATGAAACTCCACTACATCTTTACGGCGTCCACGTGCATCGAAGGCATGTAAAATAGGCGTATGCCGATTGGCTAAATCGGCATAGTGATAATATTCTGCCGATGCTGCAATATGTCCCAATTCGCTCAGTCGAGTCTGATCTTGACTGCCATAACGGGTTAAAATTTCTTGTAAAACCGTATCGGTTTCAAATAAGTTATAGTCTTGTAATTCATCAAACTGATTTTGAATTTGATGGGTCATCCATGTCTGCATTGTGTCACTCCTAGACAAACGCGATGCTATCATTGCATTTAGTATAGAGAAAAATATGTGCTCAGGTGTTCGGCTTTATTTATGAAAAATTCTGAGGTTCAAGTGCGCCGTAAGCCGCGCCAATCGCGGGCTAAACTGACTCAAGAGGCTTTACAGGAAAGTTTTGTTCGGCTTTTGCATGAACGCTCGGCAGCTGAAATTACCATTCGTGAAATTACTAATTTGGCAGGTGTCGGTTTAGGCACTTTTTATGAATACTTTGCCAAGAAAGAAGATTTACTGGCATTGACGATTCACCTGCAAGTCAAACAGCATGCAGAACACTTAAAAAGTTATGCCCAACAGCAACTTGAGTTATCCACAGTTGTTGAAATAAACCGCTATATTGCAACCATCATTCAGTTTCAGCTTCAGCAAATTCAGGCACAACAATGGCTTTGGGCGCAGACTTTTTTACTGGAACGGCAGGTATCACACATTGAAACTTACCAAAAAAGTTACAGCATGATGCTACAGATGTGGCAACAGATTTTCGCACCTGTCATACACAATGCCGAACAACAACTGCGCCTTGCTTTGAATCTGCATCGCATCAGTTATGGTTTTATTTCGCAAAGTTTATTAATCAATCCACATTATCAAGATTGGGATGCCTTGCACACCGATATTTCATTGGCGATTCAACCGTTTTTAGCAGCAGTTTCAGACATTTAGTGCAGCAAAACTGATTATTTAGTTTACAAAGATCTATCGAATACACCAATCATAAACAATAAATTTATCTATTTGTAAAATTATAAAAATCGTTTTACATTAAAATGGTGAGATTTGAAAAGCTTTCATCTACAAAGCCCGATCTGCATGGTATTGTGGTGTTGTAGTTGATTTTTTAAACAAACAAAACGGTTCATGGCCGCTTGTTTTAGAAGCTAAATTTCTAATACAGCCCACCACATGATGATCACAATAATGGAGAACAACGATGAGCCAAGAGATAAAAAAATGCCCTGTAACGCATTTAACCACCGATGCAGGCGCACCTGTTGTAGATAACCAAAATAGTATGACTGCGGGCGCACGTGGCCCACTCCTTACTCAAGATTTATGGCTCAATGAAAAGTTGGCAAACTTTGTACGTGAAGTAATTCCTGAGCGTCGTATGCATGCCAAAGGTTCAGGTGCGTTTGGTACGTTTACGGTCACGCACGACATCAGCCAATATACCCGTGCCAAAATTTTCTCTGAAGTTGGCAAAAAAACTGAAATGTTTGCTCGTTTCTCTACCGTTGCAGGTGAGCGTGGCGCTGCCGATGCAGAACGTGACATTCGTGGTTTTGCTTTAAAATTCTATACTGAAGAAGGCAACTGGGATTTAGTCGGTAACAACACACCAGTGTTCTTTTTCCGCGACCCACGTCAATTCCCTGACCTGAATAAAGCGGTAAAGCGTGACCCACGCACCAACCTGCGTAATGCGACCAATAACTGGGATTTCTGGACTTTGCTGCCAGAAGCACTGCACCAAGTCACCATTGTGATGTCGGATCGTGGTATTCCTGTGGGTTATCGTCACATGCATGGTTTTGGTAGCCACACCTATAGTTTTATTAATGCCAATAATGAGCGTTTCTGGGTGAAATTCCACTTCCGCACTCAACAAGGCATTCAAAACCTGACCGATGCAGAAGCAGCAGAATTGATTGGTCGTGACCGTGAAAGCAGCCAGACTGACCTTTACAATGCCATTGAACGCGGTGATTTCCCGAAATGGACGCTGTTCGTGCAAATCATGCCTGAACTGGATGCAGAAAAAGTCCCTTATCACCCATTTGACCTCACCAAAGTTTGGCCGAAAGGTGATTATCCACTGATTGAAGTGGGTGAATTTGAACTGAACCGTAACCCTGAAAACTACTTCCAAGATGTTGAACAGGCTGCCTTTGCACCAAGCAACCTTGTACCAGGAATTAGCTACTCGCCAGATCGCATGTTACAAGCGCGTTTGGTCAACTATGCCGATGCTGCACGTTACCGTGTTGGTGTGAACCATTCACAAATTCCAGTGAATGCTGCACGCTGCCCTGTGCACTCAAACCGTCGTGATGGTCAGGGTCGTATGGATGGCAACTATGGCAGCTTGCCACACTATGAGCCAAACAGCTTCCATCAATGGCAAGAGCAACCACAATACCGCGAACCACCGCTAAAAATTCGTGGCGATGCAGATTTCTGGGATTATCGTGAAGATGATAGCAACTATTTTAGCCAGCCGCGTGCCTTGTTCAATTTAATGAACCCTGAGCAAAAACAAGCACTGTTTGATAACACGGCACGTGCGATGGGTGATGCTTTAGACTTTATTAAGTATCGTCATATTCGTAACTGTTATGCATGTGACCCTGCTTATGGCGAAGGCGTTGCAGCAGCTTTAGGCATGACCGTTGCCGATGCGCAAGCAGCACGTGCTAGCGACCCTGCACTTGGTCAACCAGGCGTACTGTAATCTTTGTAGTTAAAGATCAAGTCAGTCTGAACAGCAAGACTTTAAACACCAAAACAAAGCCCCTATTTCGATAGGGGCTTTGTGTTCTATATCTATCATTGCCACTTTTCAGTAGCGTGAAAAGTAGCGTGTCACTTTTATTTAAGGTCAAGTTTTTAAAAGATTAAACAATCAACTTCTTACCTTCACGAATACAATAAAACGGATTCATTAATTTAGATGAACGCTTCATGGCATGATGCAAGTCTGCCTCTGGTTGCTCACGCCCTTCATCGGTCAGCTCAAAAGTGCGGTAATGAATGGCCAATGAACATTTGGAATGTAAGTCTTTATGTGCCTGAAAAGCATCTTCAGGGTTCATATGCATATAACGCATCAGATTCCGTGGCTCGTAAGAACCTATAGGTAAAAGTGCCACACGTGGTGCGCCCATACGGGTTTGAATTTCTTTAAAGTGTGGCGAATAACCCGTATCACCCGCAAAGAAGCAATGATCTTGCCCATGTAAAATAGAAAAACCACCCCATAACGCCATGTTCTGATCGCGTGCGCCACGTCCAGAACCATGTTGTGCAGGAGTGTACACAATTTTCAACTCTTTAAACAAAGCCGACTGCCACCAATCCATTTCAATCACATGCAAGTCTGGTGGTAAATACCAAGCATTGCCCAAACCTGTATAAATAGGCATGGCAAATTGATGATTCAGCCATTTTAAGGTGGCTAAATCCATGTGGTCATAATGATTATGGCTCAAGAAGACGGCATGAATGGTCGGTAAATCTTCCAGTGCAATCCCTGCAGGACAGGCACGTTTAGGCCCTCGCCCCTGTTTCGGACTGGCATGCTCTGCCCAGACTGGATCGGTTAAAAAGTTATACGGTCCAATTTGAATCAGCACCGTTGCATGCCCCACAAACCAAACTTGCCAATCATCCAAACTGGCGTGTGGACGTAATTGTGGCAAAGCACTTGGCGCTGTAAAAAATTGCTGTGCTTCTTGTTGCGGATTGACATTCCAACTGTTCGATTTGCGTTTTAGCAACCATTTCAATAAATCAGTTTGGCTGCGCCCCTCAGGACACGCAATCGGATTAAAAAACTGCGCTCCATCATAATGATTTGAAGGCAAAAACTGCAGCTTGGGTTTACGCCAAGTATGCGACCAACAGGCTTCCGTTGGCAGTTGAAAATGCTTTTGTTCCACGTTGTTCATGTAAGCCCAATAATATATAGCGCATCTACCATGATGCTTTTTATCCTGATCTGTTCAGAAAAAAACACAGCTTTGGTTCATGTGTTGACTCTATCACGCATAGTAGCGAAATCAAGCAGGCAATTTCCTTTATGTTTTTGTTGTTTTGAGAAAAAAGTCGTATCGACAGCGGGTTAATGATCGGAAATTTACACCTCAGATAAACGAGGCTTTAGAAAAACCTAAACACGGGTATAGCAATGCGGGCTTAGCGTTTAGCAAAATATTGTTCGCGCCATTCTTTCCAGAAATACATCACAATCCCGAACATCACCACGGCAATGCCAATAAACGCATTCATGCTGATGTGTTCATTATTTAAGGTCGCACCTAAAATTAACGCGATGATGGGAGTCATCACATTACTTAAAGATACGGTTGAGGCATTTAAACGACGAATCAGCCAGAAATAACACAGCATGGCGACAATAGACGACATGATCATGGTAAATACAAAACCAATCATGGCTTGGCTGCTTGGCATTTGAGTCGGGAAATGCGACCAAATAAAGGGAATTAATAACAATGACCCTGCCGATGATACCAATAAAGAACCTGTGGCTTGTGACATCGGCTTTAAAGGAGCATTGATTTGTTTGACCCAAAAAATTGAGCTGATATAGGACAGCATACTGATAAACATCAACACCACGCCCCATGGATTCACTTTGCTGTCGGCAGAGTCTGCAAAGACAAAGCTGAGTCCTGCAATCGCAATTGCCATCCCTGTCCACTGTAAGGCAATCAATTTTTGCGTGCGTAAAATCACATGACCAATCAAGCCTGCGATTAAAGGAGAAAAACCAAAAATCAGTGCCATTAAGCCTGAAGTTAAATAATTGGCGGCCAAGTAAATAAATAGCTGTGCACCAATTAAATTCAGACTACCCGCCAAATAGCTTTTCATTGAGGTGTGATCAAAAGGCAGTGGATCGCGCATGAGTTTAAGCACGCACAGCGCAATCACGGAAGCCCCAAAGTAGCGGATAATCAAAACCCACATTGGATGAATTTCCTGCACACTCCAGACAATCGCCAATGGCGTGGTCGCCCAGATGAGTACCAATAAGGCATAAATACTGGCGGTTACCACAACAGGAGATGTATTCGTATTCATCGCTTGCTCAACATAAAATGGACACTTTTCTTCGGCAGATAAAAAACAGACCCAAGTTGCCTCAGGTCTGTTTTTCATCAGTTCAAGCTTACTTCACCAATTTGCGAAGGTCTTGGCTCACATCTAAATATTTGTCTGCTTCAAAAGCAGCTTGTTTAGCAATCAGCTTTTTCAAGTGACGCATATCTTTGGCTGAGTTGACGGTAATTCCGCCGACAATCACGCCATCGGTCACACCAAACAATACGAATGAAGACTCACTGCGTTTGGAAGCATCCATCTCACCACGCACATGCCATTCTGCTGCTGACATATCTCCTACAAATTGGTAGTTAATGTCGAGTTGATCAGTCCAGAACCAAGCGGGATTGGCTACAGGATGTTCCACGCCCATCACATGACGCGCGAATATGCCTGCTTGCAGGTTGGCATTTTCCCAAGTTTCTACACGACGATGATTGCCACATTCACGCAGTTGTGATGCGACATCGCCCGCAGCATAAATGTCTGGGTTTGAGGTTTGACAGTTTTCATTCACATGCACGGCAAAGTCTGCATCTAAGCCTGCTTCAACTGCCAGTTGTGCGTTTGGAATAATCCCAATACCGTAAATCACCGCATCGGCACGTAGTTCTTCGCCACCTTCTAGGGTCACGACAATTTCTTCACCATCTAGCTTGCAATCTGCAATTTGCGTAGACAGACGTACATCAACTCCTGCCAATAACTGCTGTTGCAGTAAAAACTCACTCAAGATGAGTGGTGATGAACGTCCCATCACCATTGGTCCCATTTCAATGACAGTTACCTGACAGTCTTTAAAACGTGCTGAAGATGCCAACTCTAAACCAATCACACCACCACCAATTAAGATGATGCGACGACCCGCTTGCAATACAGGGACTAAGGCTTGCGAGTCTTCAAGATTACGCAACGTGTAAACGTGTTTACCTAAGGCATCAAAATTTGGCAAGCGACGTGCAGCACCGCCTGTGGCAAGTAACAACTTGTCGTAGGCAATAACCTCACCATTTTGCAATTCAACCGTATGTGCTTCGGCATTGATTTTGCTCACGCCATTGCCACGAATAGTGGTCACACCTAGTTCTGCCAATTTTTCTTCCGACAGAATCTCGATTTTGGTTTCTTCAGGACGCAAAATCACATCTTTAGACAGCGGTGGACGCTCATAAGGCAAATGTATTTCATCGCCAATTAAGATGATGTTGCCTGCATATTGATTGCCGCGCAGCTCAAGAATGGCACTTGCCCCTGCCTGACCTGCCCCCACAATCACAATTGTTTCTACACTCATGGGCTTAACCTTTTAACTCGGCAGATACGATGCCAAAGCCCGCAATCCACTCACTAATATCTTCATAGCAATGCGTGGTCATTTCATACGCACCCAGTTCATCTAACGCAGCAAAAGCAGCCATCCACGAACGGACTTCCTGACCACCACGACCACCATCTCGACGAATTTCAGCTTCGGTCATGGCTTCCATAGCTGCAAAGTCTGCCTGTTTGAATTTTTCAAGCAAGGCAATATCCCACTCAGGGCTTAACGGTACAGCCACAGAAGTATCGCCTGCAGCAAGTTTCTGACCGACTGCAATCACTTTGGCCTGACGTGCATGACGTGCTTCAGGGCTTGGATTACGACCTGCAATTAAAAATTCTTCAACTTCAGGCGGTACTGAACCCATTTGTGGCGTTGGTGGATCGTGTGAAAGACCACCTGTACCCAAGACCAAAACGCGCTCATTTTCAAGATTCAACGACTTGATGAATTGACCCACAGCACGACCCAAAGCAATGGTACGCTTGGTGGTTGGCATCGGTGCTGCAGCGCCATTAATAAATACGGGAATGGTTGGATAACGATCTAGCTGCCCCTCACACAAAAAGTGTAATGGCTGAGTCACCCCATGGTCGGCCTGCATACGATACGAATATGCAACATCTACACCTTCATCCAACACACGGCGCACCATCGCCAAGGCTTTGTCTTCAGGCACATCAATACGGTTGTTGTCTTTGCCGTAGTCCCAGTCACCCGCAGCCGTAGCACGAATACCGACACAGAAACTTGGCATCAAATCGTAAAAGAAACCGTTGAAATGGTCTGGACCAAAGGTAATGATCAGGGTTGGATCGTATGCTTTGACTTCGGCAGAAAGTTGCTCAAAGGCAGCACGAACTTTTTGTTCTTTAGATTGATCTTGCGGTGTTGCAAATTCCATTAAAGGACTGTGCGATGCACAAATGAGTTTAACGGCCATGAAAGACTCCTAAATAAGGAAGGCAGCCCAGAGAAAGGCTGCCGATTCGTCTATTGAATTTAGACTCAATTTTATTCGTCAAAAAAACCTGCACGTGGTTGACGCAAACCACGAATACCCAAACCACATTCTGCATTGATCAGAACGCCAGTCAGCGCACGGTTATTTTGACGCGATGCCAAGAGCACATACGAACCAGTCATGTCTTCTGGCTCAGGCAAGAAATTCAGCGGCATACCGCGTGCAATTTTTTCAGGGTCACGTGCATCGAGTAAGCCTAGGTTTTCCTGACCTAAAGATGCTGCGCCCTTAATATTAACATTCATCGCTGAAGGCGCAACAGCATTGACACGTACTTTAGGTGCCAATTCATAAGCCAACTCTTTCATGATGCCAACACCTGCATGTTTAGATGCAGTGTAAACAGGACCACCGCCTGAAGAATACAGCGCAGAATTGGATAAGGTTAAGATGATAGAACCTTCAGATTTCACCAATTCATCCAGTGCTGCTTTTGCCCCCAAGATTAACGCCTTGGTATTGATGCCCATGATTTCATCAAAGGCTTTTTCAAGCTGCTCACCAGAAGTATTGACGATATCTGCGTAGTGATCCCAAATCCCTGCATTGCCAATAAAGCAATCCAGCTTTCCAAAACGCTCCACAGTGGCCTGCACAGCACGGACATTGTCTGCATAGTTGGCAACATCACCAGCGACTGCCACGATTTGATCACCAAAACGTTCTTTTAAGGCATCGACTTTAGATTGTGAGCGCTGTAACACGCCCACATGCGCACCTTCTTCAAGAAAGCGCTCGACCAAAGCCCAACCTAAACCAGAACCGCCACCTGTAATCAGTGCCACTTCGCCTTTTAGCCAACCCATGCTTACTCTCCTGCCATTTCTACATATAACGCGCCGTCTTCAACCACCACAGGGAAAGTTTGAATCGGGTCGGTGGCTGGCAAGCATAATGCTTGACCAGTCTTTAAACAGAAACGTGCAGAATGCAGTGGGCATTCAACTGTGCCATCATCTTCAAGATAACCTTCAGACATTGAGGCATTGCCGTGTGAACAACGGTCATTCATGGCAAAGAACTCACCACCGTTGTTGAATACTGCCAGTGCTTCAATACCGTTCACACCGCAATCCACTTTTAACGCTTCGCCTTCGTCTAATTCGTCAACTTGGCAAACAAAGATTTTATTCATTAGAAGAATACACTCAGGTTGTGTGAGTTATAGGTTACTTGGTCAAGTACAATCTTACGGTTGAAGATCTGGAAGCCTAAGCCACCTTCAACACGACGGATTTTGTCATGGCGCTTACCACAGTAAATAGTCACGTCTTTCTCTTTTTGAGTACGGTACAACAAGTAAGTTACGTGTACGTCGTATTCACCTTCGACCTCTGTCGCTTCAACAATCACGTTGCTGACCATATGCGTGGTACGTGACGGAGGTTCTTCAGCCCATGCCATACCTGTTTCCAGACGTGCAACACGGCGCTCAAGCAAGTGTTTGTTGTCGTTGAACACCCAAGTTGTAGGTGGTTCAACTGAACGACGACGGTCACGGGTTTGCGCATTTGGTGTGGTACGCAAGGTATAAGAAATGTCTTCTGCCATGAGGTCTAACCACTCACGGAATTTCCAGTCGTCCAGCAATTTTGCTTCGCGATACAAGAATTGGCTCACTTCATGTTGAAGTTCTAAACTGATTTGACTCATTTCATTAGCTCCTTCTCGTATTCGTCAGCTGCTTTTTCAACGTCTTCCCATTTTTCATGGATCAGCAAGTCTGCCCAACGGCGGTACATACCACGTGCTGCAGTTTCAGAGAAAATGTAGTTGGTGATTCCTGGAATACCATCTTCACGTACTTTTTCGTTGCCTTTACCCATTTCGACAATGAGCTTGTTTTGACGTGCTTTATAGCCGCGCAATACTTTTTGAATTTCAATCCAGTTTTCAGAGTCATCTTGCTCTAAGAAACCTGCAGGACCGAAGGCACGTGTCGCAGAACGCTCAAATGCTTCTTTCACGTCTTGAGGTGCTTCAGCATCGGCAATACAGAATGCCCATACTTCAGTTTTGTTTGGACCACGTGGATGCCATACGCGCAGTGTTGCAGTACCGTTCAACCAAGACAGTGTTGGGAACATGGTGTTGTGACCAGCCAAACGTAAGGCACGAACTTCACCTAAACGCTCTTTAACTTCGTCATACGTTTCACGGAAATAGTTAGCAACTTCGCCATCTACCCATACGTTTGCATCTGGTTTTTCTGTAAAGAAGAAACCTGAACCGTGACCACGTGAACCGTATTGAAGTGCGTCTTTCGCAGTTTCCCAAACAGGACGAGCGGTTTGTGCAGCACCCAGTTGTTTACTGCTGTCATCATCTGGTTTTGCACCCAAAACCTGAATAGCAGATGCGTGAGAGAACAATGCATGGTATTGGTCAGAGGCAAACTGTTCTGCAGCAAATTTCCAGTTACAGTCAATTTCCCACTTGTGTACACCACCAATAATTTCTGTACCACCCGGACGACGATCCACCACACCATCTAAGTACCAAGCGATGTCGCCCATGTATTCTTCTAGGTCAGGAGTCGTTTCATCCCAACAACCGAATACCAAGCCTTTGTAAGACTTCACACGATTCACTTCCACCAAGCCCCATTGCTCTTTACAAGCACCTTGAGGATAAGCACGTTCTTCTAATGGAATATCTTTGAGTGAACCATCAATACCGTAAGACCAGCCGTGGTATGGGCAAGTAAATGCACGCGTATTACCACAGTCTGCGAAGCTCACACGCATTGAGCGGTGACGACACTGGTTTAAAAATGCTTTGATTGAACCGTCTTTTTGACGTGCCACAATAATTGGATCTTCACCCATGTAGGTGTTGAAAAAGTCGCCAGCTTTAGGAATTTGGCTTTCATGACACAGGAACAACCACGTACGGCCGAACACGCGTTCAAGTTCTAATTCGTAGATATCTGGATCTGTATAAATAGATGGAGTGATACGTCCATTTTGTGCATCGACCAAAGCGTCGATTTCGCGCACATCAATTTTTCCACTCATGAAAAGCTCTCCTGTGACCAACAACGGCACAAAGTAAATAGACTCAACTTTGGATGGATAATGATTTTTTAGGGACGTTTAGTGAAATATTTTTTTTGTTTCAATTAATAGATTTTATGGATTAATAAAACTTTATATTATGCGATTAAAACATTACACAATGATAAAACCCTATTTATTTCCTAAATGACACAATAATTTTCATCTGATGGTTGTTTATAGATTATACTTTTATTAATCTATAGTAAGACATATTTTGAATTAATCTTTGGAATGGCTGTATGGAATTACGTCACCTTCGCTACTTCATTACCGTGGCTGAAGAACTCAACTTCAGTAAAGCGGCACTTAAGCTTTATACGGCTCAACCTTCGCTGAGTCAGCAAATTAAAGACTTAGAAGAAGATGTTGGCGTTAAACTGTTAAACCGTACCAAACGCAAGGTTGAACTGACCGAAGAAGGTGCTGTATTTTTGGAACAGGCTCGCCTGACCCTTGCCCAAGCCGACAAAGCCGTTGCCATGGCACGTCAGGTTTCACAAGCCAAACAGCAAATGCTGCGTATTGGCTTTGTACCTGTGGCGGAAATGAAAATTTTCCCCTTTGTTTTACCAAACTTACGGGTACAAAATCCAGATTTAAAAATTGAATTGCTCAGCTTGAACAATACCGAGCAAATGAAGATGATCAAAAAAGGTGAGCTCGACATCACCTTTACCCGACACAATATCAATAGTGATGAAATTGAAAGTCAGTTTGTGCTACGTGAGCCGCTGATTTTTATTTTGCCTAAAGATCATCCATTAGCAAAATATGAGCGTATTCCTGTTAAAGCTTTAAATGGCGTAGATTTTATTATTCCTGCGGCAGAAGCATCTTATACCTTGCACCATTTGATTGTCGATTTTTCCAAACAACATAATATTGAACTGAATATTGTGCAAAAAGCAGACAATATTTTATTTAATATCAACTCTGTAGGCATGGGTTTGGGCTGCACTATTTTACCGGGCTATGTTGCACCGCTGACCATGGAAAATACTGTAATTCGCCCCTTAGATGTGGAATTACCGTATTTGGACTTATATGTGAGTTATGGCAAAAACAGTAACTCACCAGCTGTACAGAAGTTTTTAGAGCTGCTCACTCGCGTGTTCTATTTGGACATAAACCGCGAATAAGCCACAAGTCTGAAATACCCAATCATAAAAGTGCTTTTTCTCCACCTAGGGAAAAAGCACTTTTTTTTATTGCTTCTGCATCAGTACTCAGCTTTAGACTTAAGTCTAAACATATTTTTGAAAGATAATGCAAAATGAATGCTCATTGACTTCAAATATCACAGCACATTTTTATACAAAATTGCTGCCATCAAGCACCTTAAATTACAACTTAAGTCTAATAAGTAAACCTACCTGAAATACCCAGAATTACTTAGACTCATGCCATAAAACAGCGCACAATCAAGTGAGAACAAAAGCCTTAATAAGGAATAAGAATGCTAAAAAATCCACTCACACGCATGCGATCTGGTATTCAGTCTCGCCCTTATTTCTTTATTAGTTTTGTGATTACCATTGTGCTGTATGCCATATTTCAAACTTTGAGTACATGGGCATGGTCAAGTTGCTTATTACTAAGCTGGAATATTGCCATTTCCTGCTATTTACTGCTGACCATGCTTAATCTGTGGCACAGTGATCATGCACATATTTTGCAACGCGCCCAACAGCAAGATGCCAGCAAATGGCTGATTCTATTTTTGGTATTTTTAACTTTGGTGATGTGCTTTATTGCGATCATTATTGAGGTGAATTTATTTGCACAAAGTGAATTTGTGCGCATGGGACATTTTATTTTATCTATTACCACCATCTTATGTGCTTGGTTTTTTATGCACACCATTTTCGCCATCCACTATGCCCATGACTACTATTTAGCATTACAACAGCAGCAAGAAGGTGGACTGGATTTTCCTAAAACACCCTACCCGACTTATCCTGATTTTTTATATTTCAGTTATGTGATTGGTACTTCAGCACAGACTGCAGATGTTTCAATTAGCTCACAGCCTATGCGCATACTGAACACACTACACATTATTTTGGCCTATAGTTTTAATACCACCATTTTAGCCATTTGCATTAATTTGGTGGCCAGTTTTATCCAACACTAAATGCCCCAAATATTACTCATAAAAAAGGATGGCATGAAGCCATCCTTTTTCACATCATGTTGCTTATTTTACGCCACGTGCAGTTAAATAATTTTTAATTACAGTGTTAAATTCTTCCGCTTTTTCAACTTGTGACCAGTGGCCGCATTGGCTGAAAATGTGTGCATCGGCATGTGGCACAATATTTAAAATATCCCATGTACGCGATACTGGAATCACCACATCTTGTGTACCGTGAATCAGCAATACAGGCACAGTGATGTCTTTCATTTTGTCAAAGTCGAGTGGGAACTCGAAACGGTCACGGTCACGCGCGCCCACAACATCCATTAAACGGTCTGAAGCATAGTCATTTTTTGCAGAAGCAAAACGGACTTTGACCAACTCATCTGTAATCAAGTCTTTATTTACCACGAACATTGAAAGCGTCTTTTTAATGCCTTCTTCAGTCAATACAGGATTTGCATGCGCTTTGAGGGCTGCAGTCTGTTTTGCACCGCCTGTACCCATTGAGATAATACCAAGAACACGCTCTGGGTAATCCAATGCCAACTGGAATGCCAACCAGCCACCCAACGAGTTACCCACCAACCAAGTTTTTTCAATGCCCAATGCATCTAAAGTACGTACAGCATGATCTACCCATGCACGGATGCCATATTGTGTGCCCGGTGCAACCACAGTTTGACCATAGCCGATGGTATCAATGGCGATACAACGTGCTTGCTCACCAATTTGTGGCAAGTTTAACCACCAGTTTGCAGCAGCCGATACGCCTGTACCTGAACCGTGTAAAAATAGAATAGGTGTACCTTCACCCACTTCATGATAATGCGTTAATTCGCCTTCTGCTGTTTCAATCCATTTATCTTCTAAGCCAAAGAATGGATCTGTTGTATAGTCAGGGATTTGAACAGTGCTCATATATACTCCTCGTACAGTCTTTAGCTTGCGTTTGGCTCTAGGTATAGAATTTGACGTCAAGTGGACTCATTCAACATTACTTTTACAGGCTTATATTACCTGTTCACACGGCATCAACTGATACAAATTTACGATCACAACCTACAAAAAAACGATTAAACAACTCTTTGAATTTTATAAATTTAATAAAATAAAAGTCTTAATTTATATAAGGTATTTATTCAGTAAATATTAAAAAAAGAGCGACTATAAAAAGCCGCTCTAATTTTTATCTAGCTTTAGAATTTATAAGTGTAAGTCGTGGCGATACGGTGTTCTTCTAAGTCATTCGCAAAGTTAAAATTGGTATCGATGAACATATAATTAAAGCCTAAACCTTTAAGCTTACCTTCTGGCACAACATAGTTCACAATGACGTTATTTTCGTTTTCTTTACCTTCTGGCTTGCCTGCGCCCAGATCGATATTGTCACCGCGGAAATGACGTACTGTCGCTGTTAAACCAGGAACACCCACATCAGCAAAATTATAGGTATAACCCAAACTCCAAGAACGCTCATCTTTACGAATGAAGCTCGCCACAGACCAGTTGTCTAAGTAAGGCTGCGGCACCCACCCGCCCAAGGTCGGGAACATTGGGGCTTTTGTACCGTGCTCACCAAACATTTGTTGATAACCTAACTGTACAGTGTGCATCCCATTGTTGATTTTTGCACCCGCAGACACGGCCTGGCTGTCAATATTGCCATACAGCTTGTCACCCGATTCGCTGTTGTCAAAATAGCGTACATGGGTATCCAGCTTAGTTTTTTCAGCCAAAGTCGTTTTATAGTTTGCAGCGACATAATGTTGTTGATAGATGTTGGTTACATCCGCATACCAATAACTTCCACCTACTTTAGGGGTAAATTGATGATCTACTCCCACAAGATACATGCCATCGTCTGTGCTTAATTTATTCGCTTCAGCAGCAGAAAAATTATTTTGAGGGAACAACGTAAAATCTTGGTATTGGTTATCATAACGTGCATTAATACCGTCTAAATAAGCCAAAGTTAATTTAGTATCTTTTAAATCCTTTGATTCTAACCATGCACCGCTATAAGTCGTTAACAATTGACGCGATGGGTCAAAAAACACCACAGGTGACATTGGTAATAAGTCACCTACTTTTAATTCAGTTTCAGAAAATTTAACTTTTAGAGTTGCACCGACCTTACCAAAATGATCTTTTGACTCTTTACCATCATGCGGCAAAACCCAGTCTGCATTTTTATCACGACCATTGAGTTTTACTGCGTGTTGAACCAGAAGATCAGCACCCACCTGAATTACGCCTAAATCGTGATAACCCGATTTAGCATCCAAGGTGACTGCTTGTGACCATGAACCAAAGTTCCCCGCAGGGTTGTCTTTAATTTGACGATCTAAATAAAAATTCTTAAATTTAAGTTGAACATTGCTGTCGTCAATAAAATCTGCCTGAGTTGCAGTTGTCCCTAAAGTTGCTGTCGCAGCAAAAAGTGCTATCCATAAATTGTGACGATGCATGCGTTTTTCCTATTCATCCAATAAGCGAATCTGGGCATCATGCAAAACTCTTGTCATGAAAAAAATCCGACCACAGTATTAAGCTTTTCTACAAATTCAGCACTTTCTGTATCGAGCAGCTTTTTTCCAAGTTTTTTAATTCTTTTTAACGATAAAAAATTAAGCTCAAAATCCTCACTAAATGAATTTTTATTTGAATTCACTGCTTAATTTAGGTGAAAAACGCTGTTATTTTTTGCATCATGTGAAGGATTAATCTTTTTTAACTTTAAACCCATGTGTTAGCGTTATTTTCTATAAACCCAACTTATAAGAAAAACATTTTAATCAGCACAAAATTCAGCACATTTTACATCTTTCACAGCATAAAAAAGCACCCCAAACGCATTTGGAGTGCTTAATTCAAGTCTGCTTTATATTAAAAACTTAGGCTTGCATTTCACGTGCTTTAGACATAGTCAATGCCAAGTCTTCAATCATATCTTCCTGACCGCCCACCGTACCGCGACGACCAAGCTCAAGTAGAATTTCACGCGCAGATACTCCATATTTTGCTTCGGCACGTTTTGCGAACAATAGGAACGATGAGTAAACACCTGCATAACCTAAAGTTGCTGCATCACGGTCTGCACGAATTTGATGCGTCATCATTGGAATGATCAAGTCTTCAGCAATATCCTGCACTTTAAACAAGTCCACACCTGTTTCCATTTGCATACGGTTTGCGACCGCTACAAACAATTCAAGTGGTGTATTACCTGCGCCTGCACCTAAACCAGCCGAAGCCAAGTCAACACGGGTTGCACCTGCGGTCACAGCCGATACAGAGTTCGCAACGCCCATGCCCAAGTTATGGTGACCATGGAAACCAATTTCGATGTCTGAGGCGAGGTTGGCACGTAAAATACCTACGCGATCAGTCACATCTTGAGGCAACATATAGCCTGCAGAATCTGTTACATAGATACAGTTTGCACCGTAAGACACCATTTTTTGTGCTTCTTCGAGCAATTTTTCTGGAGAAGCCATGTGCGCCATCATCAAGAAGCCCACAGTGTCCATACCCAGTTTACGTGCTGCAGTAATGTGCTGTTCAGAAACGTCTGCTTCAGTCGAATGTGTCGCCACACGAATGGTTGCCACGCCTACATCATGCGCCATTCTCAAATGATCAACTGTTCCAATACCTGGCAGTAATAGTGCAGAAACTTTTGCCTGTTTCAGGTTTGGAATCACTGCTTTCAGATATTCTTCATCAGTAGCGGCTGCAAAACCATAGTTCACAGAGTTACCACCTAAGCCATCACCGTGTGTGACTTCAATTAAAGGCACACCTGCATCATCCAAAGCAGTGGCAATCGCAACCATTTGCTCTGGCGTGGTTTGATGGCGCATTGGGTGCATACCATCACGTAAAGTCATATCATTAATAATAATCTTAGACATTTTGGTATTCCTTAAGCTTCAGCAGTTTTGAAAACGTGTTCTGCAAACATTTCTGCAGTACGTGCAGCCGCTGCAGTCATAATGTCTAGGTTACCTGCATATTTAGGCAAGTAATCACCCAAACCTTCAACTTCCAAGAAAATTGAAACACGGTTGCCATCAAAAACAGGGCCGTTTACAAGTTTGTAACCCGGTACATATTTTTGCACTTCTTTGATCATGGCATGCACAGATGCTGTAATCGCTGCCTGATCTGGCTCACCTTCCACTAAGCAGTGAACGGTATCACGCATCATTAAAGGTGGCTCAGCTGGGTTAATGATGATGATGGCTTTACCTTGTTTTGCACCGCCAACTTCTTCAATCGCGCCTGCAGTGGTACGGGTAAATTCATCAATGTTTTTACGTGTACCCGGCCCCACAGATTTAGTTGATACCGTTGCAATAATTTCACCGTATTCCACAGGTTGAACGCGAGAAACTGCAGCCACCATAGGAATTGTTGCCTGACCACCACAAGTCACCATGTTGACGTTTGGCACTTCGCCCGCTTCAAGCAATGCTTCAAGGTTCACTGGCGGTACGCAGAATGGGCCAATTGCCGCAGGCGTTAAGTCAATCATCAACACGCCAAGCTCATTCAGTTTGCGGCTATTTTCTGCATGCACATAAGCAGAAGTTGCATCAAAAGCAATTTTAATGTCATCTTCAAGTACGTGAGGAAGAAGACCATCTACACCGTCACTTGTGGTTTTTAAACCCATTTTTGCCGCACGAGCTAGACCTTCAGAGGTTGGGTCAATTCCCACCATCCACACAGGCTCTAACCATTCACTGCGTTGTAATTTATAAAGCAAATCTGTACCAATATTACCTGGACCGATCATTGCACATTTAATCTTTTTCATGCATGTACTCTCTTAGAATCTCGATTTATTCCGCAGCAAACGCAGCTGTCACTGAACCAAAGCCTTCAATTTCAACTTTGAATTCTTCACCCGGATGCGCAACAACCATTGGGCCTAAAGCACCTGTTAAGATGATGTCGCCTTTTAACAATGGACGACCACGGCGTACCATTTCATCGGCCAACCACACCGCAGCATTGAGCGGGTTTGCCAAACATGCTTTACCCACGCCTTGAGAAACAACTTCTTCACCACGTGTCATGACCATTTTACAGTTCACCAAGTCTAGATTTTCTAACTTGACGGGTTGTGAACCTAAAACAAACGCAGCAGAAGATGCGTTATCTGCCACGGTATCAATCA
Source organism: Acinetobacter sp. YH01007 (assembly GCF_013420425.1). Lineage (NCBI taxonomy): Bacteria > Pseudomonadati > Pseudomonadota > Gammaproteobacteria > Moraxellales > Moraxellaceae > Acinetobacter > Acinetobacter sp. YH01007. The sequence goes on from NZ_VOYC01000003.1 coordinate 79,159, forward strand.
AACTGATTTTCCAGTTTTCAATACGGCTATCGACCACTTCAATGGCAGGCAAGGCATATTCAGTCGCACTGATAATGTCTGCATAGGTGTGTTTTTCTTTGGTCAGGTCTTGGTTAATCACCAACGCTATTTCTGCTTCTACTTTAGGCTGAATCAGCAAACCTGCAGGAATTGCTTCACCATCGCCATAAGCCATATCGGCAAACAACATGCCAAAGTCAGGCTGATCTACACCCAGTTGTGCTTGAACCACTTTAGAGGTCAAACCAATTTTACGCCCCACCAAACGACGGCCTTCTTTTAAGGCACGTTCGGTATTCACTTCTTGAACGGCATAGGCAATATCTACGTCAGCACTTTCACCACCAAGCTCTGGGCGGATTGGCGCGATCGCAGTTTGAGAGAGTTCGGCAGTACGTAATGCTTGCGCAACTGATTCAACAACAGCAGAATTCGACATCAATGTTTCCTTAAACTGCAAAAATTGGGCTTATACCCCGAGGTGTTGGAAAGGTGATAAAAGAAGAAAAGGCACCATGACCCTGATCTTGACCGTCAGCGTGATAAGCTGTCCATCTCAGAGGTATGTATAAACTGATTTAGCATCTGAAAAATGGCGTTTTTATGCCAATACTTATTTTCTTTTTTTCAATAGCTATTAGCTATTAGTCTGTTTTTGTAAAAATCAATCAAAACAGCTGCCTGCGGGCTTTACTATTATTTTCCGAGTAGATGACTCGACTATTTGTAGCAATCTTAAAATGTCTTAATCCTTACTTTAGACTAAAAGCTAAGCATTTCCTGTCAGCACAATATATTCAATAAAAAAGGGCAACTTGCTTGCTGCCAAACTGCCCTTTTTGTTGTGCTGTAATTTAGCCTGCCCGACGCAAACGGTACTGTTGTAATAAAAATGCATGCAAACTCGGTACGTCATGTGCAATAGTCAAAGGCTGATAACGCTGCAATACCTCTACACTATGCACGCCATAGCTCACACCCACACGTGGCATGGCAATATTCTGCGCCATTTCCAAATCATAAGAGGTATCACCCACCATAACAGCCTGCTCGACCTGCACCTGAGTACTGCTTAAAATTTCCTGCAACATTAAAGGGTCAGGTTTAGATTTGGTTTCACTGGCTGCACGTGTTGCCACAAATAAATCCTGACTTTTGGTTTGAGCCAATACACGGTCTAAACCCTTACGGCTTTTACCTGTTGCCACGGCCAGTTTCAAACCTAAGCCTGACAATTCATCTAGCATTTCTGCCACACCATCAAACCAAACATCAGTTTTTGAGTGTTTCACATAGTGTTCTGAATAGCACTGCAAAATATCCTGATGCAGTTCAGGCACCTGTGGAAACAGGCGCTGCGCCACTTCTGGCAAACCCAAACCAATAATACTTTTGGCAGCAGCATCGGTCAGTGGCTGCTGAAATTGTTGTGCTGCAAACTGCAAACTCGCCACAATTTGACCGACGGAATTAAATAACGTGCCATCCCAATCAAAAATGATGAGTTCTACAGGTTTGTTCATATTAGATTCCTAGATTTGATTCGGCTTTTAAATTCCCTCGCTTTACCTTAACTCAAAAGGATAAACGACCAAGAATCAGCACATATATCACAACAAATATTCGATACGCGAAGGGCGACATGGATGTCGCCGTTTCGCTGTGGCACAGAGATGTTCCATCAGCGAAACAAAAGTTTTTTGTTACTTTTCATCTTTGAAAAGTAAGGCATAGCCTATACACCAAAAATTTAAATTAAAAACTATAAAATGTGGCTGTGAATTACCCCTAAAAACCTCATCTCCTTGTTGCGGAACAATGTTCCTCATCTTTAAAAAGAAGCAAGCTGCTATCGCACAACAGAGAGTTACAAAAATTAAAACTCAGGTGGCGCCGTCGGCTTATCCGCCTTTTGCGCTCTCAACTGCGCCACCAAACTCTGCATATCTTCAGGTAAAGGCGCTTCAATCACAGGATAGCCTGGAATTTCCAAACGCATGGCATGTAAGCACAAACGACGTGGCGCAGGACCCCGATATTCAGTTTGATGACCATATTTATCATCACCCACCAACGGATGCCCAATGCTTAAACCATGCACACGAATTTGATGGGTACGTCCTGACAACGGCGAAGCATATACCAAGCTTGCATGCATAAAACGCTCAGCCACATTCCACTGGGTTTTAGACTCTTTACCTTCTTTAGATACACGTACACGACGTTCGCCATTCGCCAATTCATAACGATGCAACGGCGCATCAATCAATTGTTGATCCAAACTCACCTGCCCTTTGACAATCGCAGCATAAGTTTTTTGGATTTTATGTTCGCGCAATAAATCTTGCAGGGTTTTTAAGGTACTGCGTTTTTTGGAAATCATCACCAAGCCTGAAGTATCACGGTCAATACGGTGAATCAATTCCAAATATTTTTTACCTGTCGCAGCACGTAAGCCTTCAATCAACCCGTAGGCAACGCCACTGCCGCCATGGACTGCAATGCCCGAAGGTTTATTCACCACCATCAAGCCTTCATCTTCATAAACCACACGGCTCAATAAACCCTGTGCCACCTTGTCTGAAATTGGAGCAGCACTGTCGTCTTTTTGTTCATAGCGAATCGGCGCCACACGAATTTGATCGCCAATATTCAGTTTGGTTTCTGCTTTAATGCGCTTTTTATTGACCCGCACCTGCCCTTCACGAATCAAACGATAGATGCGACTTTTAGGCACCCCTTTTAAACGACTAAACAAAAAATTATCGATGCGTTGACCCGCTTGATGCTCATCCACTTCAAACCAAGTGACACTTTGCCATTGTTGGGTAGAATTCATACAGTTAAGAGACCTAATAAAATACTAAAATTGATTAAAAACTGATCATTTAGGCTATGCTTTACACAAGAAACATAAGCTTAGCCCATAGGCAGATGATGCAAGGTTTGATATAGTCAGCGCACGGAAACCATCGTCAGTGGGTTCACGTTGAATCTTTTCAGGTTTTTCTGAAATAGAGCAATCAACCAACATCCCACTACATACGAGCAGGTCCCAAAAGAATTATGCCGACGCCGAAGGCTTATTATATCGGCAAAAAAGCAAACTGTTGCGTTTAATTGTACCTCAGGTACATAAATCAGTTTGCCTGAAAAAATATGTCGCCAACTCTAGTTGGTTTTTAAACGTAAACTGATACACATCAGATTAGTCGCACCCTGAAAACCACTTCAGGCTAAAGCGTTTGATGTATTGGATCTGCACAATTTGTAAAGATACGACGATAATTCCGTATCAAGACACTCTATCTATGAAAGAAGAGATGATCTTCGAGCAATGTGACAGTGAAAGTTACACACATCCAATACACCGCTCGTCCGCCAGTGAAGCGATCAGGTGACTTTATCCGTTTAAAGGTTAAAGCCGTATTGCCATCATCAATACGTGAATCATACACCGCAGCCCCACACAAAAAGGCCGGTAAAAAAAACTCAGACCACAATTGGTTTTTTTGAGATCTGAGCAGTTGATCCGTGATGCTTGATGTTCGCTACGTGTCTAGCGATTTTTTGCTGTGTATCACTATTAGGTGTTACACCCATGAAACGTATGTTGATTAATGCAACACATGCCGAAGAAATTCGCGTTGCACTTGTCACTGGTCAGCGTCTTTACGATTTCGATTTAGAAAATCGTACCCGTGAACAAAAAAAATCGAATATCTACAAAGGTCATGTGACCCGTGTAGAACCTTCTTTAGAAGCCGTATTTGTTGAATACGGTGCAGGTCGCCAAGGCTTCCTGTCGATGCGTGAAATCGCAAACTCTTATTACAAAGCCGACCCTCGCCAAACTTCTAATATTCGTGAACTGATCACTGAAGGCACTGAGCTTTTGGTACAGGTAGAAAAAGAAGAACGTGGCAACAAAGGTGCTGCGCTCTCTACCTTCATTTCTTTGGCTGGTCGTTATTTAGTGCTTATGCCAAATAACCCGAAAGGTGGCGGTATCAGTCGTCAAATTTCAGGTTCTGTGCGTGAAGAACTCAAAGAAATGTTGGCATCTTTAAACGTGCCACGCGGCATGAGCGTGATTGTACGTACTGCGGGCATTGGTCGTTCACAAGAAGAATTACAGCTTGATTTACAACACTTGCTTGACCTTTGGGCGCAAATTCAAAACACCGCAAGCTCTGGCCCATCGCCAATGTTGGTACACCAAGAAGCAGGTGTGGTGACACGTGCGATTCGTGACTACTTACGTGATGATGTTGCCGAAATTTTAATTGACTCAGAACAAGCTTATAACGAAGCCTATAACTTCGTAAAAGCCGTGATGCCACGTCAGTTAGACAAGCTAAAAACCTATACTTTAAATGAGCCGCTATTCGCGCATTTTGGTATCGAAAGCCAAATTCAAACAGCTTATGAGCGTGAAGTTAAATTGCCTTCAGGCGGCTCAATTGTCATTGACCAAACTGAAGCATTAGTTTCAATTGACATCAACTCGGCTAAGTCTACCCGTGGTCAAGATGTTGAAGATACTGCGCTTAATACCAACCTTGAAGCTGCCGAAGAAATTGCGCGTCAATTGCGTTTACGCGACATCGGTGGTTTGGTGGTCATCGACTTTATCGACATGACCAAAGACCGCAACCAACGTATGGTTGAAGCCAAACTTCGTGAAGCAACACAAAGTGACCGCGCACGTATTCAATTTGGTCAATTATCACGTTTTGGTTTAATGGAAATGAGCCGTCAGCGCTTACGTCCATCACTTGAAGAAGCGACTGGTTACGTTTGCCCACGCTGTCACGGTACAGGCATGGTACGTGACCTACGCTCTCTTTCACTTTCAATTATGCGTAAAGTGGAAGAAATTGCCCTGCGTGAACGTCATGGTGAAGTTCAAGTCGAAGTACCTGTTGAAATTGCAGCATTCTTACTGAATGAAAAACGTCACAGTCTGGTTTACCTTGAGCAAACTTCAAATGTGCGTGTGACTGTATTACCTCACCCACACTTAGAAACCCCGCATTACGAAATTTCGTATAATCCTGAAGGCTTTGCACCAACCAGCTATGAACGTACTGAAGCAACTCGTTCAAGCGAAAAAGAGTTGGGTTATGAATCTTCTGAATGGCATTTAGAAGAAGCCGATCAATCGCACAGCCACGCTGCTGCACCTGCGGCAGAAAAAACTTCTGCAAGAAAACCACAAGCAGCACAGCAAAATAAAGCATCTGCACAACAGCAGCTTGCACCTGCGGCAGCCACAACAGCTGCAAGCCCATGTGCATGGTTAGAAAACCTGTTTGTTCAAAAGCAAGCCAGCACCATTGATCAAGCACGTAGTGCCAACAATGCGGCGGCAGCCATTGAGCAAATGGTAAATAGCGGTGCCGTGAGCCGTGGTCAGTTTGGTCAAATTGCAACTGCATCTGCTGCCCCTGCTGCAAGCAGTCAAAATGTATACCTTGCACCATCGACAGTGGCACAAAAAACTGAACGTGACTCTGCAGAGAAATCTGCTGAACGTGAAGACAAACCGGCTCCGCGTCACAACAACAAAAAGCCGCGTCATAGCAACAACAATAACAACAAGCACAAAGAGCAACGTGAGCCACAAACTCAGCACGACAATCAACAACATCAAGTGCATGAAGAAGTGGTTCAGATGTCGCGTCAGGAGCAACGTCAGGAAGCGCGTGAAAACAAACGCAATTCTCGTCGTCAGCACAGCAATGACCAAGCACCGCAGCAGCAAGAAGCTCAAAATAACAATGAGCAGCAAAATGCCGTGCCACGTCGTGACCGTCGTAACCAGCCTCGTCCAGAACGCCCAAATCGTCACCGCGACCCAAGCGTATTGAATGAGCAAGCACCTACCGCAGTGGCTTCTAATCAGCCAAAAGTGGACTTAATTGATGCACCGCGTCAAGAGTTCAACACGACGGCTTTGGTAGTGAATGTCGATCAAGCTCAAACTGAAATTGTGGCATTGAATGCTGCGCCAGTAGCGGCTGAACCAGTGACAGCAGTAGAAGCAACTGTGCTTGAAACGGTTACTGAACCAACTCAAGCTGTTGCAGTGGTAGAAGCTGCAGCCGTTGTTGCAGAAGAAACAGCTGCACCTGCGGAAGCTCAAGCACAACCGACTGCGCCTGCAAAACGTGCCAGCAATGACCCGCGTCAGCGTCGTCGTCAGCAACGTGAAGGTCAAGCGCAGCAAGTAACTGCACCAAAGTTAACGCCTTCACAGGTGCCAACTTTAGCGCAATACAGCATTGGTAGTCTGATTCGCCACGTCTATGGTGAAGATTGCTCAGTCCTGATTGAACAGTTTGGTTTAATTCCAACGTTCAATCGTGCTTTGCAAAAGTTCACCGATGAATATGCGGCAACGCTTGCAACAGCTGCGCCTGTGGCAGAGAAAAAACCTGTCACACGTGATGTGGAAGTTGCGAAAGCCGCACCAGAAGCAGAACCTGCACCTGTGTTAGATCTGACTCCACCAAAACCTGTGTCAGATAAGCGTGTTGCCAACGATCCGCGTGAGCGTCGTCGTTTAGCCAAACAAGCTGCTGAGCAAGCCTTGGAACAAGCCAAGCAAGCACAGGCAGTAGAAAAAGCTGAAGCAGAAAGCACACCTGCAGCAGAGCCAACGACTGACGTTGTGGCAACTACCGACGCATCTGTAGAAGCAAACTCTACTGCAGAAACGTCTGTAGCGCTAAGCACAGAAGTCGAAGCAACTACAGAAGTAAACCCTGAAGTAGAGGCTACAACTGAAGCTACTCAGCCAGAGTTGAACGCGCAAGACGACCTTGCACAAACTGTCACTGAAACTGCAGCAGCGCAAGAAGAAACTGCCGTTGAAGTGGTCGCACCTGTACAAGTGGAATTAGCAGTAGATGACCCAGTCGAAACTGCTGAATCTGAACAGGACAAAGCAGAAAAAGAGAAAACTGCACGTCCGCGTCGCCCACGTGGTCGTCCACCTAAAAAAGTAACTCCGCCAACTGAGTCTTAATTCGCACTTTTGCAGCGGAATAAAAAAATCCAGTCATTTTAATGACTGGATTTTTTTTGCTACTTTAGAGCAAATGCAGTGGTGACTTAAATTTAAGCAAGTTAATTTGGTGTTAGGTGTTTTTGATTTTTAACAGCTTTTATAAAAACATCAGTCAAAGCTAAAAATTAGGTTGATTGCACTAGGACTAAGGGATTACAAAACAATAAGACGCGATGCTTTGCAGATGCAACGGATGATGACAAAAACAGGATTCTTATGTACCAGATGACAAAAAGCGATTTAATTGGCTTAACGGATGTTGCGGCAAAAATTCCGCAGTTTATGACTAAAGTGCCCCACCTGATCACAGGGTTAAAGCAAGCCTATTTACGCACACCCAATACGCCTGCAGGCTTAGGTCTTGCGTTTGAAAAAGCCGTGCATCGTAACCCGCATGGTTGTGCCTTGATGTTTGAAGATCAGCAGTACAGCTATTTGCAGCTCAACGCATGGGCTAACCAAATTGCACATTACTATTTAAGCATTGGCGCACGCAAAGGTGATGTCATTGCGGTGATGTTGGAAAATCGCCCTGAATTAATTGCCAGTGTCATTGGCTTGGCAAAAATTGGCGTTATCGCGGCTTTGGTCAATACCGCACAAGTCGCCAAAGTTTTGGCGCACAGCATCAATTTAGTCAAACCAATTGCCGTGATTGTGGGGGAAGAATGTCGCCAAGCCATTGCCGATATTCGCCAAGAACTTGAGCTTGCAGAAAATCGTCTGTATTGGTTTGCAGATCAAAATACCCGTACCGATGCCGGCACTGCGCCTGAAGGTTTTCAAAATTTAGCGCAATGCATTGCATCATTCCCAAGCTTTAATCCTGCCACCACACAGTCGGTACAGAGCAAAGATGGGCTGTTTTATATCTATACCTCAGGTACAACAGGCTTGCCTAAAGCGGTGATTTTCACCAATAGCCGTTGGACACTAGCCTACGGCACTTATGGGCACGTATTAGGCTTAAATCAAAACGATGTCATGTATTGCACCCTACCGTTGTATCATGCGACAGGTATTGTGGTGTGCTGGTGTGGCGTGATTGCTAGCAGTGCAACTTTTGCCATTAGACGTAAATATTCCACCTCTTGTTTCTGGCAAGATGTGCATAAATTCAATGCTTCAGCCATTGGTTATGTAGGTGAATTATGTCGCTATTTAATGGATGCACCTGCTTCAGACTTAGAGCGTGGACACCGTGTCACAAAAATGATTGGCAATGGCATGCGCCCAAATATTTGGAGCAAATTCAAAGACCGCTTTGGTGTTCAGGAAATTTTAGAACTGTATGCATCTAGCGAAGGCAACGTCGGCTTTAGCAATGTGTTTAACTTTGACAACACGGTTGGTTTTTCACCGACACCTTATGCGGTCATTCAGTTTGATAAAGAAAAAAATGAACCCGTACGCGATGCCAAAGGCAAATGCATGAAAGTCAAAAAAGGCGAAGTCGGCTTATTGATTGGAAAAATCACCCGTCGCTCACCGTTTGATGGCTACACCGACCCTGAAAAAAACAAGGCGGTGATGATGCAAAACGTGTTTAAACAAGGCGATGCCTATTTTAACACGGGCGATTTAGTCCGCGACATTGGCTTCCGTCACGCCCAGTTTGTTGATCGTTTAGGTGATACCTTCCGCTGGAAAGGTGAGAACGTATCCACCACAGAAGTAGAAAACATTGTCAGTGACTATGAAAAAATTGCTGAAGCTGTCGTGTATGGCGTTGAAATCCCACATACCAATGGTCGTGCAGGTATGGCTGCGATTACCTTAAACGAAGGCTGCCAGTTAGATGAACAAGACTTGCGTCAAATGCTGGTGGAGTTTAAAAAAGCAATGCCCGCTTATGCAGTACCCGTTTTTTTACGCATTCAAAAGCAAATGCAAACTACAGGTACATTTAAATATCAGAAGAACACCCTGAAAACTCAAGGTTTTGATTTAAAACAGTGTGATGAAAAAATTCTGGTGTTATTGCCAAACCAATCTGCTTATTGCGAACTGACCCAAGAAATTTACGACAATATTCAACAGTATCAATATCGCTTCTAAGCCACCAGGTTGCCTATTTTTTGATTAGATACGACAAATTTGTTGCATTTATAATCAAACATAGGCAACTTTTTTATTTTTTACTTGCGCTCGCTTCATATCTTGCTACAATACGCTCCATCAAACGAAGTGGTGCTTAAAACCCTCTGGTTTTTCTTGCACTTCACAATCAAGCCTGCTTGATTGCTGGTTCAGGGTCGTTAGCTCAGTCGGTAGAGCAGCGGACTTTTAATCCGTTGGTCCCGCGTTCGAATCGCGGACGACCCACCATTTCCTTGATCAACCTTAGATGGGTCGTTAGCTCAGTCGGTAGAGCAGCGGACTTTTAATCCGTTGGTCCCGCGTTCGAATCGCGGACGACCCACCATCTTCTTCAAGGTTGATATTCTAAAAATGATCATCATCATTTTTACTCCTCTGGGTCGTTAGCTCAGTCGGTAGAGCAGCGGACTTTTAATCCGTTGGTCCCGCGTTCGAATCGCGGACGACCCACCATTCCTTCTAAAAAATCCTTTAAATTACCAGTCATCACAGCACTGTTCTGTGGATCATACTGTTTCATAATTTACTATCAAATTCCCGTATTCTGCCCTGTTTGAATCACAGCCTTTTATCCACTACACCTTGCTCAATTCAGTTGTAGAAGATGTACCATCATTGGCAAATCATGCTTTACACATCCCAAATAAAAACTTGAGGCAAAACAAAAGCCCAAAAGTTTTTCACTCATAGGCTAAGGATTGAATGAGCGAATAATTAACTTGCTCTGATTAAATGATAATTTTGCGAAGGTAAGGGATTGGTTTTAAAGTATTCACGATTATTTTCTGTCGCAATCGCAATTTTGTTTTTATCCATAATTAAATTATGGTCTTGATCAATATTATAGTAAAAGTTCACCCCAGAGGCGCGTGCCACCACAATTTGATGTGCGTCTTCATCATAGAACCATAAGTCTTTGCGGTATTTTTTTTCATTGTCATAACTGATTTGCCCCGCATTGACAAAAATACGATGCGCTGTCCCATCAGGTAATAAGGTCAGAATATAATCGACTGTTCCGCGTTCGCACATAACAAACTTATCTTCACAGCTAATCTGAATAGTATAGCGTCCCACATAAGTCAGATGATTTTCGGGAATATGATGTTCTGTTGCAGCCGTTTGCATGGGTGCGGTTGCCTGCCCTGCTACTTCAGTCAGTCTTTTGGTTTCTACCTGTTCTGTATATTTTTGCACTGCAGCTTGCTCAAGTTGTGAATCATCGCATCCAAGCAATGCCACTGCACTCCATATAGAAACTGCGCAAATATTTAATTTAGCCGACACACTATCCCTCATATAGAGTGACCAGACCGAGTATTCAGTCCTATTCAAACCACCGAATAGACAGCTCAATGTAAGGCATGCTTTTCCTCAATCCTTTGTGGTCAAGCGCTTACTCTGCCCATCGCTTCTCTCTGATATTTTAGGTGGATGCTGGTTTAAGCAACACCAAAAGTTACATAACTTTACTAATTGCCTTGCTCACCGCCCTTTAAAAACCCAAGTGCATCACCATTTTTATTCTATATACAGATGATGTGCTGTGAAGCTAAACATCGGCATGTATTTATTTTGAATTTTAGATCTCTTAAGGAGAATTAGATGGCCAATGTTGGTTTATATCGCTCTAACCGCTCAAATATGATTGCTGGGGTCATGGGTGGTATTGCTGAACGTTTTGGTTGGAACGCAAATTTACTGCGCTTAATTTTTGTGATTGTTTCCGTGATGAGCGCTGCCTTTCCTGGCATTTTGGTGTATTTGGTGTTGTGGTTGGTGATCCCTAAACAAAACCAGTCGAATACAACAAACTATACTCAGGGCTACACAAGACCTGTGCGCACGGTCAATCCTGATCAAGACCGATAAACGGTATTGAAATTTTAAAGACTGACCATATTTAAAGATTCATAGGCTTGAATCATTTACCGATTCACTTGTAGACACCACCCTATTCACACAACTTTCTTCTTTTTCGCTACGATTGCTCCCCCAAGCATCGTAGCTTTTTTTTGCCTTTCAACCTGCAATATATTTTAAAAGTCACAGCATTTCAGGATTGAGTCGTGTTGAATACACATCGACAATGCGAGTCTATTAATTGGTCTTTACAGCAAGCTGTTGATTCAAGACGGCAATCATATCGGCACGGCTAATGATCCCCACCAAACGCTGCTGCTCTACCACAGGAATGTAGTTAAAAGAGCGCTCGACAAAGTACGGCACAAGGTCTTGAATACTTTGTTGCGGTTGCACCGTGACCACTTGGCGTAACATGATATGTTTCACTTGATGTTTCCAGCTATACGGCAAATCTGTTGCGTGTTTAAACCATTCCACTACTTCATACAGCGCCAAAGTTCCAACCAAATGTTGCTCTGTATCAATGACAGGTAAACTCATTAAATTCATGTGTTTGAATTTTTCTAAAGCACTGTGAATATCCTCATCTTGCTGCAAACTGACCACATCTTTACTCATAATATCGGCACAAGTCAGTGCTTGAGTTTGTCGTTCACTGGCTTTGTGTTGCGCTTCTAAAATGATTTTTTGTAAGTCGTATTCACTAATATCTAGCAACTGGGTTTGTGCATCTAAAACATCTTGAATATCTTGCGGCTGAATAGTGGCTTTTTGAGTAGGCGTTGGGTCTTGGGTACGTTGATTCAACTGTGGCGTTTGAGGATAAGGCTTGCCAATCATGCGGTTAAATACAATTGCAATCACCATCAGCAAAACTGAATTAAGCAGCACAGGATAAAAGATGAAGTGATAACCCAGCTCACGCACGGCATCTCCGCCAAGCACTGCGGTAATGGCCACTGCTCCACTCGGTGGATGCAGCGAATCGGTGGTCATCATCAAGAAAATAGATAAAGCCACAGCCACACTAAAGGCTTCGGTTAAATTTGGAATATATAAAGCACAGCTCACGCCCATAATTGCTGCAATACTGTTCCCAACTACAATATTCCACGGCTGCGCCAAAGGACTTGCAGGCACAGCGAAAAGCAAGACTGAAGACGCTCCCATCGGTGCGATATACCATGCATTAATATCGCCCAACACCCACAAACTGATCAGTGAAGATAGTGCTAAACCCAGCAACGCCCCCAACCCACACAGCAACCTTTCTTTCAAAGGTAAAACTTTGAAATTTGGTTTCAGCGTATTCAGCCAATCAAGTTGTGAATGAAACACGGGCAGGCAATCCTGTGGTGACAATTGGACAAGATTATAAGGCAATCATTTAGTAAGGTATATTTGTTTTATATCTTTCATTTATCAGTGAATTTGTAAAACCCCAAACAACCAGCCGCTAGTTGTGCTTTAACCTTTGCCAGCACCCCGCAAAATCCTTATAATTGAGCACAATTTTTCTCTAATTTTAAGTGGATGACCATGAGTCGCGCCATATCGCATATTGATACCTTTCAAGGCTTAATTCTTGCCTTACAAAACTACTGGGCGGAGCAAGGCTGCGTCGTTTTACAACCTTATGATATGGAAATGGGTGCAGGGACATTCCACACCGCAACCTTCCTACGTGCTTTAGGGCCTGAAACCTGGAATGCAGCATACGTGCAACCGTCACGTCGTCCTAAAGATGGTCGTTATGGTGAAAACCCGAACCGCTTGCAACACTACTATCAATTCCAAGTGGTGCTTAAACCAAACCCAGACAACATCCAACAATTATATTTGGATTCTTTAAAAGCCATTGGGATTGACCCATTGGTGCATGACATCCGCTTTGTAGAAGACAACTGGGAATCTCCAACATTAGGTGCTTGGGGCTTGGGCTGGGAAGTTTGGTTAAACGGCATGGAAGTGACTCAGTTTACCTACTTCCAACAAGTCGGTGGTGTTGAATGCTACCCAGTAACGGGTGAAATCACTTATGGTCTTGAGCGTTTGGCAATGTACCTACAAGGTGTAGATTCGGTTTATGACTTGGTTTGGACCAAAGGCCAATTTGGTACAGTCACTTATGGCGATGTGTTCCATCAAAACGAAGTTGAACAATCGACCTATAACTTTGAATATGCGCCTGTTGATAAAATGTTTGAACTGTTTGACTTCTATGAAGTAGAAGCGAGCCGTTTAATTGCCGCAGAATTACCATTACCTGCGTATGAACAAGTGATTAAAGCATCTCACTGCTTTAACTTGCTCGATGCGCGTGGTGCAATTTCTGTGACTGAGCGTCAGCGTTATATTTTACGTGTACGCACCTTGGCACGTTCTATTGCTCAAAGTTATGTAGCCGCACGAGCAAAACTAGGTTTCCCAATGGCTGAACCGCATTTACGTGATGAAGTCTTGGCGCAGTTAAAAGCACAAGTTGAAGCGGAAGCTAAAGCGCAAAATACTGAGGAAAGCAAATAATGTCTAAACATACAGTTTTATTTGAACTCGGTTGCGAAGAACTCCCACCGAAAAGCTTAAAAACCTTACGCGATGCCTTATTTGCAGAAACTGAAAAAGGTTTAAAAGATGCAGGCCTTGCGTTCGATTCGATCGAAGCTTATGCAGCACCACGTCGCTTGGCACTTAAAATTGTCAATGTAAATGGTGCGCAAGCAGATACCCAAAAACGTTTTGATGGCCCTGCTGTTCAAGCTGCCTATGATGCCGAAGGCAAACCGACCAAAGCGCTTGAAGGCTTTATGCGTGGTCAAGGTATTACGGTTGATCAGGTCTCTACTTTCCAAGCGGGTAAAGTTGAAAAAGTCTGCTATTTAAAAGATGTGAAAGGTCAAAGCCTTGATGCGTTATTGCCACAAATTCTACAAACTGCGTTGGATAACCTACCAATTGCAAAACGCATGCGTTCTGCCGCAAGCCGTACTGAATTTGTGCGTCCTGTTAAATGGGTGGTGTTGCTTAAAGACAACACCGTGGTTGACGCCACGATTCAAGATCATCAGGCAGCGAATGTAACCTATGGTCACCGCTTCCATGCCCCTGAAGCAATCACACTACAACACGCCAATGACTATTTAGATGCGTTACGTGCTGCTAAAGTCATTGCTTCTTTTGAAGAACGTCAAGCGATTATCGACCAGCAAGTAAAAGCATTGGCAGGTGAAGTCAATGCAATTGCGATTGTGCCTAGCGACCTACGTGATGAAGTGACTGCACTGGTAGAATGGCCTGTTGCACTACGTGCCAGCTTTGAAGAGCGTTTCCTCGCTGTACCACAAGAAGCTTTAATTACCACCATGCAGGACAACCAAAAGTATTTCTGTTTGGTCAATAGCGACAACAAATTACAGCCTTACTTTATTACGGTTTCAAATATTGAGTCGAAAGACCCGACTCAAATTATTGAAGGTAATGAAAAAGTGGTTCGTCCACGTTTGTCTGATGCTGAATTCTTTTTCTTGCAAGACCAAAAGCAACCGCTTGCATCACGCAAAGAAAAATTGGCCAACATGGTTTTCCAAGCGCAACTGGGCACACTTTGGAACAAGTCTGAACGTATTGCCAAACTGGCTGTTGCTTTAGCGCCAATTACAGGTGCAAATCCGCAAGATGCTGAAAAAGCTGCTTTGCTTGCAAAATGTGACTTAACGTCTGAACTTGTGGGTGAATTCCCAGAACTACAAGGCATTGCGGGAACTTATTACGCGCGTCTTGAAGGTGAAAATGACGAAGTTGCAGAAGCACTCGGTGAACAATACTTACCTAAATTCGCTGGCGATGTACTTCCAAAAACTAAAACAGGCACGACCATTGCCCTTGCAGACCGTTTAGACACGCTCACAGGTATTTTTGGTATTGGCCAAGCACCTACAGGTTCTAAAGACCCATTTGCATTGCGTCGTTCTGCCATTGGTATTTTGCGCCTTGTGACTGAAAATGGTTTAGATGTTTCAATTGAAGACTTAATTAAGTTGGCTTTGGCTGCTTATGGCGATGTCTTGAAAGATCACGACAAGACTTTGGCAGATGCTGTTGCATTCCTTGAAGGTCGTTACCGTGCTAAATACGAAGACCAAGGCGTTGCGGTAGATGTGATTCAAGCTGTTCAAGCTTTATCACCAAAATCTCCACTTGATTTTGATAAGCGTGTAAATGCAGTTAATCACTTCCGTGCCTTGCCTGAAGCGGCTGCATTGGCGGCTGCGAACAAGCGTGTTGCCAATATTTTAGCAAAAGAAGCTGCACCTGAAGGTGCTGTGGTTGAAGCAAACTTGGTGGAAGATGCAGAAAAAGCGCTATTTGCTGAACTTGCAAAAATCACACCTGTAGTTGAGCCATTATTGGCAGCAAAAGATTACACCACTGCACTTTCTCAATTGGCTGCATTACGTGCGCCTATTGATAGCTTCTTTGACAACGTGATGGTCATGGCGGATGATGCTGAATTGAAAGCCAACCGTTTACGTTTACTGGCACAGTTACGAGACTTGTTTACACGTGCTGCAGATGTAAGTGTGTTGCAGCACTAAAGTCTTAATTACTTGTAAGTTAAAAGAAACCCCGCTATAAGTTAGTGGGGTTTTTTATTTTTCTCAAAAGTATGAAATTATCACAAGCTCAAAAAGCATTAGAATTTTTAAAATCTAATCCTAATCAAAAATTTACAGCTAGATTTATTGCTGATAAATTAATTGCTACATATCCTCAAGATTATATCGAGAAAAGAAATAATATTAAATTTGAAAACAATGAGGGTGCTTTTAAACAACAAGTTATTCGAGAGTTATATAGTATTTTCCCAGACTTAATTCAAAATAATCCTTGTGTAAAATATCAAGAAAGACCACGTCCACGCCAATATTGGTATGACCCCCCTTCAAATCTTTCACCAACAACAGGAATTGACTTCCATAATTCATTAATTATTGATGCAGAAGACAATAATCCACCACCAATTCAAGAAAAAATTTTTTCAGAGTACGACTTATATCCTATTCTCATCGAATATTTGTCTAAAGAGCTAAACCTCTATAGCCTGAGAATTGATGAAAAAAAGTCTTCAAATAATCGAGGACAAAATGGTAATCAATGGTTACACCCTGATATTGTTGCTATACAGCCTATTGATAAAAAGTGGCATGAACTAGTGAAGTCCTGCGTTAAACATGGTTCAGGTCAGAATGTTCGCCTTTGGTCATTCGAGGTAAAAAAAGAACTAAATAACTCAAATATTAGAAGTAGCTTTTTCCAAGCAGTCAGTAATTCCAGTTGGGCAAATGAAGGATATTTAGCTGCGACCTCAATTTCTACCAATGACGTTGAAGAAGAACTGCGTATGCTTTCAGCTTTACATGGTATAGGTGTAATTTTACTCAACCCAGAAAATCCAACTGAAAGTGAAATCTTACTTCCTGCTCGCAGAAGACCCGAAGTGGATTGGCAATCAATAAATCGAATTTTGACTGAAAACTTGGATTTTAAAAACTTTATAGAGTTGGTTTCTATCTACTATCAAACTGGACGTATTCGTTCACAAGATTGGAATCATTAATCTGTAGGCATTTCACTTCAGATTCCCTATACTCAACCTAACAACACTCAACAAGAAAACAAGCTTATGAAACTTAAAACACTCATTTTATCGGGTTTAACTTGCCTTTCTCTTAGTGCGTGTACTTCTGCACCTGTCATTCCACAGCTCACAGCAGGTGTTTTACAAGAAGTGAAAAACATTGAAGTTTACCCAGACACTGTCAATAACAGCGCCAAACTCACAAAATTTATTGATAAATGCGTGATCGAATTTACAGGCACGCTGCAAGCAGGTCGTTCTATTGAACAGTGGGCATTTAAAGGCAATAGCTTAATTTCAGCAGGTTCTGCAACATTTGCACAAGATGGAACCAGCACAGCAACTAACTTTGACTTACATGATGCAACCGTGCAAAAAAACTTTATTACCCTACGCAACCATTTTCATAAAGATGCGCTTGCACAATGCAACTAAGCTAAAAACAGCTTTGAATGTATCTTGATGTAGCAAGATTGTTGGACTTTCAATATAAATGCAGCATCGCTGGATATTTCAAACTAAGATGATAAAAGCAGTGTAGCCATTGTTGCCCTGCTTTAAAAACTCTCCAGAGTAACAAGACCCACAATTTTATGTGGGTCTTCTTCTTTAAGCCTGAAATGCTGCCATAATTTTAAATATTGTAAATTTCACCTAAAAATACATCATACTTGCGAAAAATAAACACTGCAGATCATCTAGGCTTTATACAATGCAGTACATTCTATTCAAAACCTTTCAACGACCAGTATTCGGCATCCTAAGAGGCGCAGCACAATGAAAAAGATCAATGTCAGCATTTGTATTGGACTATTACTCAGTAGTGCTTCGGTGTGGGCACAAAATAGTGATGCGCAAATTCAAAGCAATAAACCAATTCAGCCTTATGCAGACAATCCAAACCTTTTGCATGTTTGGGCATATAAAACTCAGGAAGGCGTGATTCAAGCTGCACAAAAAGTAGGTGAAGTCACAGAAAAAGGCATTGAGAAAATTCGCCCATCTGCACATCAGGCTTTAGACAATGCCAAAACTTTGGGCAGTCAGGGTGCAGCGCAAGCCAAGCAAACAGGGCAGCAACTGGCGGGTCAGGTCAACAATAAAATTCAGGAAACCAAAGAAGTGATTACAGGGCAAAGTGATCAAGCCGTGCCGATCTATCAAGCGCCATTAAGTACACCATCACAAAATGTAACGCCTGCGCCAACCACTACAACGCCACAGACACAGGAAGCACAGACTCAGGCTGCCCCAAGTGACGAATCTGAAGAAGAAATTAAAGTGATTAAACTATAAAAATATTGGGTTGATGATTTGCTTTATGTCTTGTCCTGAAATAGATTGACAGTATTCCACTTCAAACTGAGTTAAGCAATTAGCTCGGTTTTAGTTTGCTCATACATCTGATTCGGGGTGTTCATATTTAAACTTAAATGTGGTCTATAGCAATTATAAATCATGATAGATTCCGCAATTAAGTGATCTAACTCCTTCATGGTTTGACATCGCGTGGTTAAAAACTCCTGCTTTAATATTCCATTAATCCGCTCTGCTAATGCATTCTGGTATGAGAAACACTGTTTCGCAAGGCCTCCATCTGTCATAGAAGGACATACCCCATAATGGCGTAATGCCGATTGATATAGTTCAGAGCAATACTGAGAGCCTCTGTCTGAATGGTGAATCATCCTGGCTGCCCGATCTGTCACATGCTGCATCGCCATATGTAGTGCCTGCACAACATTCTCTGCACGCATATCATTCGATAACTTATAACCTTTAATCTGGCGGGTATAAGCATCTGTCACTAAGGATAAATAATGTACGCCTTCAGCACTCTCAACATAGGTAAT
This sequence comes from Acinetobacter sp. YH01007, assembly GCF_013420425.1. NCBI lineage: Bacteria > Pseudomonadati > Pseudomonadota > Gammaproteobacteria > Moraxellales > Moraxellaceae > Acinetobacter > Acinetobacter sp. YH01007. The sequence continues at coordinate 97,712 of NZ_VOYC01000003.1, forward strand.
ATCACTGACAAAGACTTCATTGGCTTGCACCGCTGAATAATCCTTTAATAAATTTGGATGCTTCTTCATCCAATGCTTGCTATCCGTAGTTTTTGTATAACGACGCTTGGGGCGAATCAATAAATTATTTTCTTTCAATATTTTAAATAACTGATCCCGTCCACACTTTAAACCACGCTGCAACAATTTGCCTTTAATAAGCCAATACAGCTTACGTGTTCCGATACTTGGCATGAGACAGCGATACTCCATAACCAACTCGAGTATTTGTTCTGTTACTTGTGCAGTCATTTGAGCACGTTTTTCTGCTTGATAATAAGCTTGTCGAGTGATTCCTAACCACTGACAATAACGTGAAACGCTTAGTCTTCTTTGGCTTTGCCAATCTTTGAAACGTGCTCGGTATACTTTTTTCCAAGATCAGTCCCACACTCTTTATCAATGTGATAAATCACATCCTGTATAAATTCAGTTTTGAGCTTTTCTGCGGCTAACTGTTTTTCTAATTGGCGGATTCGTTGTTGGGGTGTCAATTGGCGTTTAGAAGAAGTCGGCATATTCGAAGTCCAATCCTGTTGTCCGTGCTTGCGTAACCATACCAGCACAGTTGATCTTCCTTGAATACCATATTTTGCCTGAGCTTGTTTATAAGTAATTTGCCCTTTTTCTACTTCATGTACCACCATCATTTTAAAGGCGAAGCTATAATCACGTTGTGTGCGCTTAACTCGTTGTTCTCGTGCATGTTCCATAAAATAAGTCTCTTAAGGTGTAAACTTATTTCAGGACGGGACATTAAAATTATAAAAAAAGCCTGCAATTATTCTGCAGGCTTATTCATGTGAAAACGAATAGAGTTTTGTATTTGTCGGAACACATATAGGCCTAGCCCAAGTAATACCAACACAGCTAAAGCAAAGAATAAATAGGCTTTAGGCTCTGGCGCATCGACAAAAGCCGTTGCAGATACAATTAAACTGAACAACAAAACAAGCACAGCAGGCATTAACAACTTGGTCATACACACTACCCTTGGAATGATCAATAAAACAAGGTTTCAAGACCATCTTAGCCCAATAGCAAAACAATACAAGTGTCTAAAATTTAAACTCTATAAATTAAGGCTTTAAAACTTTGCAAACTACTGTTCAAGTTCTAGGGTAAATTTGGCAGTATCTGGTAAATCTTCTACAAAGTCGTTGCCGCCAAACTCATCGCTGCTCAGGTTTAAATCCTTATAACTCAAGACAAAATAGTCGCTATATTTTTTCAGTATTAAGGGATGCATGCCTGCCGCAAGCGCATCTTGCTCTTTGCATAATTTCATGACATGACGATCATTCATACTAATTAAGTAGCGCTCATCGTTTAGATAAATTTGTACCAAGCCACTGCCTTTGGCATAAATCGGAATCAAAAATTTATGGTTTAAGGCAATTGCATTTGCTGCATAGCTCTCAATTTTTTGGCTGATGATGTTAAACACCAAACCATGACCAAAATAATCGAGCAATACATTCCGATTTTCATACGGTAACTGGATTTGCAGACCCAATTTGTTTAGGTCGTGCTGATCGACCTGTTTATTGCTCAATAAAGAACGAATCAGGTTTTGTTTCAGCTTGGCATCAAAGAAATTACTGTCTAGCTGTAAATTGTTGTATTTTAAAATACGACCTAAAGACCAACGGTGATTCGGTAAGACATTTTCAATCACTTTACGGTAGTAAAACTTACTGTTCTTTTTCACCTTGCGAATTTTTTGGTAAAAAAACGGCGCATCAAAAGGATGGGTCAAAAAGTCATTTAATAATTCTGAGTTAGCCAAAATCGCAATCGCATCATGCCCTGTAAATGGCAAATGCAAGGTATGTAAATGCGGAATTAATGGCTGTATTTTTAAATAATGCCCACGATCTTCTGGATAGTATTGGTCATAAACCACAATATATTCACGCTGTGCCGATACATCCTGCGCTTGAATACGCATATTGGCATTCACATCGGCATGGTAAAACATATTGTAGCGTGCGTCGTGAATATCTTCAGGGTCAATCGAGTACTGCGGCACCAAAGCCACAATGCGGTTTAAATCCAGTAAATTAGAATACTTAATTGCCGCATAGCCTCCCATAGAGCCGCCATAGCCGACACGGACTTTAAACGGGGTAATGAGCTCTTGAATGGCTGCCAACATGGCACGCATAGATGCTTCAGGAAACCATGATTTTTCCTTTGGCATCACCCCAATCACATTAAAATGAAACTTTTCCAGTGATTTTTCGGCGTTAATAGACGTTCCTTTGGCACGAGTGATTAAATCGCCAAAAGAAAAAATCAGCTCCTGAGATGAGCCTTTCATGAAAATAGCGCGGATATGTCCGTCTTCAAAAATTATGTGTTTGTCCATTCCCACACCGGCGCCAAGGCGCTGAATTAAACCGTTACTTTAAACTTGAATACACTGTACGCAAGTTCAAAAGTGAATATGTTATTTTATAGATGCACAGCAGATTAAAAATCGCAAAATATGACACAATCTCTACATCCTGCCGCACAACAAGGCTTTGGTTCTGGTGCAAGCCTATACCAACAAGTTCGCCCCAGTTACCCGCAAGAAGTCGATACTTTCCTGCAAGATCAGCTCAAAGTTCTACCCAATAGCCATATTGTAGACTTGGGTTCTGGCACAGGAAAGTTCCTGCCGCATTTGCTCAAACTAACAACGCAGCTTACAGCAGTTGAACCCATTGCTAGCATGTTAACTGAATTACGCCAACTTTACCCACAAGTTGCAACCGTTCAGGCACGAAGTGAGCAATTGCCCTTGCCTGCCCAATGTGCTGATTTAGTCAGCTGCGCACAATCTTTTCATTGGTTTGCCAATCTACAAAGTTTAAAGGAAATTCATCGTATCTTAAAACCTCAAGCTCACTTGTTACTCATCTGGAATCAGCGTGATATTTCAGTGAATTGGGTCAATGCCCTCGCAGAAATGATTCTCCCTTTTGAGGGCGATACACCACGCTTTCACAATCAAGACTGGCGTCAGGTCTTTGCAGATACAGATTTATTCCAACTTTGCCACGAACAGCAATTTCACCACAGGCATGTTGGCACAGTCGAGCAAGTGGTTTCCAAGCGTCTACTCTCGACCAGTTTTATCGCTGCAATACCTGCCGCTCAGCAACAACAACTCAAAACACAATTTGAACAATTGATACTGGAATACACCGGACTACATGCGCAAGATACAATTGAATTTCCTTATTGTACCCATGTGTTTATCTATCAAAAAATTGGGTAAAAACCAAGCCATAAAAATCAACCGAAAATGGAGCACATTTCAATGCAGATTACTTTCAAACACGTCCTTGCTCCCATGCTCATCGGTCTAGCTTTTGGTCTAACTGCCTGCGAACAAAAAAATGTTGAGCATGCAGACCAACTCAGTCCTGAAGATCAAATCATGCAAAATCAGGTCGAACAGGCTGCGATTCAGCCCTTTGAAATGACGGCAGATGACCCGCATGACATTCAATTGCTGAGCGATTATGAACAGCGTCACGAGCAAATGAGTGAAGATATGTTGGATGAATTGGAACGCTTGCATGAAGCCAAGCAACTTGATGCAGCCTTTGCTCAAAGCCGCTTACAGGACAATATGCAATCTGCCTTAACCATGCTGAAAGACTTAGATTTAAAAACCCCACAAGGACGCTATATTCAGGGTTTAATGAGCAATTATTGGGAACAACAAGCAGCTTATCTAAGCAGCCAAACATCTACAGCAGCTTATCCAATTCGTGCAGAACAGCGCCAGCAAGGTTTGCAAGATTTATTGCAGGCACAGCAACAACTTGAACATTGGCGTGAGCAATATCCTCAGCTTGATGAATAATGCATTTTAGGGATGCTGCTGTAAATACTGATGTACCCCTTCAGCAGCAGCACGGCCAGTGGCAAAACAGGCTGTCAGCAAATAACCGCCCGTTGGCGCATCCCAATCCAGCATTTCACCACAGAGAAAAACGTGTGGATTGGAATTTAACTGCAATTGTGCAGATAAAACCTCACGTTTGACTCCGCCCGCACAGCTAATTGCTTCTTCAATAGGACGAAAACCCTTTAAAGGCACCGTTAAATTTTTAATCTGCTGCGCCAATTGCATAGGTTGCTGCCAAAGGGCTTTATCCACCAACTCACGCACGACTGCAGACTTCACGGCATCCAAACCTGCCTTACGCCAAATATTGCTTACAGACTGTTTTTTGGAAGGTTGCAACTTTTGGTAGAGTTGCTCAACGGTTAAATCGGGTAGCAAATCGAGTTGTAACTGCAGCGGTTGTTGAGCGTGCTGCAACTGTCGCAATGCTCGCCCTTGCTTATAAATTAAGCCACTTTCCAAACCATAATGGCTAATCACAATATCGCCCATGCTCGCTTCAGCGCCTTTCACCCATGCTTGCACACGTTTTAAAGGTTGTCCAAAAACTGGCTGCATATAGTTAGACCAGTGACATTCCACCCCTGCATTACTGGCTTGAAAAGGCTGAATTTCATTGGCAGATAACCAACGCTGCCATGCACCATCACTACCTAATTTTGACCACGACACTGCTCCACATGCCATCACAATAGCGGCAAACTGCTGTTGTTCAACTTGCGCTGTACTTAGATTTTGAATACTGAGTTGATTGTTCTTTAAATCACATACCTGATGCCGATAATGAAACTGCACGCCTGCATCAACCAAGCGTTTTAACCATGCGCGTAGCAAAGGTGCGGCTTTCATTTCTTGTGGAAAAATTCGCCCCGATGAACCTACATAAGACTGAATACCTAAACCCTGCATCCAGTTTTGAATCCAAGCCGCATCCCATTGTTGAATCCACGGCGCCAACCATTCCGCCCGATCATAACGCTGAATAAATTGTGCAATCGGTTCGGCATGTGAAATATTCAGCCCCGTTTTACCTGCCATCAAAAACTTACGTGCCGCTGAAGGTTTCTGCTCATAGACATGCACATCATAGGCATACTGACTCAGCACTTCGGCAGCCATTAGCCCTGCTGGCCCTGCTCCTATAATTGCAATGCGCTGTTTCATGCCTGTTTACTCAGTTGTTGCACTTGAGTCTGCAGAAACTTTCGCCTCAACTGCAGCAGGTGTTAAAGTCAGCTGCTGTCCTTGCAAAGGCTGAAAATCATCAAAACGGGTTGTATAAGCTACTGGTTTGGTGATCAACAGTTCCTGACAACGCTCGCCACGTGCTAAATATTTGATTTCAAAGTGAGTGCGTGCTGAATCTACTGGAACATCCTGCTGAATAAATGGCAACTTCCACACTTCAATCAGCTGTTGCTGTGCTTCTGCAATATATTCAGGAATATTACTCACCAAAGTAATGCTGCCACCTGCTTTTAAGCGTGACAATAAAAACTCAAAAAACGGCATATTCAACCAACGCTGGGTGGCATTATGCGGTTCTGGATTCGGATATAAAATAAAGAATTGCTCGACTTGAGCAGGAAATAAAGCATGCACAATCCATGGAATCGCATCGGCATGAACAATCTGTAAGTTCTGCTGACCTTCAAGCTGATGCTGTTTTTGCATCGCCAAAAATTTTTCACGGGTGCGCTCAATTGCAATCAACTTGTGCTCAGGATGCTGCCCGCTAAACAATAGGGCGTGTTTACCTTTTCCGGCCCCAATTTCCACACAAACCGATTCATTGGCAATGGCTTGAAAATCACGAGGGGCATGCATACGCTGTGCTTGAAATTGACGAATTGGCATAATCAGATCAAACTTACAAAATTCGGCACAAGTCTATCAAGTCAGGTGCTATTTGCCTAATCCAATCCTGCATTTTTCATTTGGAGTTGATCATGCCACGTACTTTCCCTTGCCCACGTTGTGGCGAAGCTACACAATGGGAAGACAATCCTTTTCGTCCATTTTGTTCTGAGCGTTGCAAGCTCATTGATTTAGGCGCATGGGCAAATGACGAGTATCGTTTACCCACCCAAGATGCTCCGCAAGCAGAAAACTCTGAGGAATAAGCAATAAATTTCCACGCCAAATATTGCCTAAAACTACACACAGTTTCATGGAATTTTTCACATTTTTAGAAAAATTATTCAAAATTTAGTTGTTCTATAATTGCTTTCAGCAGAATTAGCACAGGTTATACTTTGCACTATTCGTGACTCCGTCACTGCACATAACAATAAAGAAAGCAAAAAATAACCTAGGAACATTTCACCATGGAAATCATGTTAAAAGGAATTGTAATGCTGTGTATTTTACTCTCTACCAGCAGTTTAGGCTTTGGACTGTACGCGCATGATTTACTCATGCTGTGCATAGGCATCTTACTGACAATTTTCACAATGCTGTTTGCAATTGAAAGCAAACAAATGCTGAATAATCCCTTTCGCAAATAAAAAAGTCAGCGACTGCTGACTTTTTCTTAAAGCATAAATACACACTGCTTTTAACCTGCTTGCCCCGCCACAAAAGGGTTGTTCTGTTTTTCAAATCCAATGGTACTGATGGGACCATGCCCCGAAATAAACTGAGTGTCATCGGGCAAACTAAAACACTCGCGCTGAATTGAATCTAATAATTGTTGATGATTCCCACGTGGAAAATCGGTGCGTCCAATCGAGCCTTTAAATAGCACATCGCCTGTCCACAAGACGCCATATTTTGCATTATAAAACATCACATGGCCTGGGGTATGCCCTGGTGCATAACGCACTTCAAAGCTTTCTTGACCCAATTGCAGCACTTCACCACCCTCTAACCACTGTGTAACCGTGACTTGTTCAGGGATAGGAAAACCATAACGTGCAGACACTTCTTGCAGTTGATCTAACCAAAAAGCATCTTCTTTCTGTGGACCAATCACAGGAACATTCCAGTAATGTTGCAACGCACCAACAGCCCCCGCATGGTCTAAATGTCCATGAGTGAGCCACAAAGCTTTCACCGTTAAACCCAACGCTTCAACTTCGGCTTTCAGCTTTTCAGGCTCACCGCCTGCATCAATCAAAATTGCTTCTTTGCTTTCTGCATCCCACACAATCGAGCAGTTTTGCTGAAAAGCGGTGACGGGAACAATTTTGACTTGCAACATGGTGGCGAACCTCAAAAATTAATGGCTTAGGTTAAGCTTTACAGCATCAAGATTAGCTTGAAGTAAATGTTTGAGCAAATCCAAATGATCGGCACGGGTATTCAGTGCAGGAATATAGGCATATTCTTTGCCACCTGCTTGTAAAAACAATTCTGCGTTTTGAATTGCCAATTCTTCTAGCGTTTCCAAACAATCTGCAGAAAAAGCAGGACTCATAATTTGCACCGACTTCACGCCCTGCTGTCCCCATTCTTCAAGTAAGACATCGGTATAGGGTTTGACCCATTCTTGTTTGCCAAAACGTGACTGGAAGCTAATTGCCCACTGATCATCATTTAAATTTAAAGCATCGGCAAGCAATTTGGCCGTGATCCGACAACGCTCTGCATACGGATCACCCTTATCGGCATACGGCTGTGGAATGCCATGAAACGACATCAATAATTTTTCTGCCACACCATGCTCGGCTTGAAATTCACGCACACTTTGCGCCAACGCCTGAATGTATAAAGGATGCTGATAATAATCACGAATGATGGATAAGCCCGGCAAATTACGCTGCTGTGGCACCCATTTGGCAACGGCATCATATAAAGGTGCAGTCGAAGTTGCCGAATATTGTGGAAATAAAGGGAACAAAATCACGTGATCTTGAGGATTTTGACTCAAAGCTGCCAAAGCCTGTTGAATACCCGGATTGCCATAGGTCATTACCGGTAGAATATTCAATTCAAACTCAGGATATAGCGGCAATAACTGCTGTTTTAAAGCATCAACCTGTTGCAACAAAATTTCCCGCATCGGTGAATCTTGCTGCCAGACCATGGCATAAGCATGTGCAACACGCTTAGGACGAAATGGCAAAATGAATAAGTTCAAAATGATTTGCCAAATCGGTTTTGGAATTTCAATCACGCGCTGATCAGACAAAAACTGCTTTAAAAAACGGCGAACCGCTGCTGCAGTCGGTTCATCAGGCGTACCTAAATTGGCTAAAAGAACGGTTACTTTGGGTTTTGCTGTAGACAACATCCAGCCCTCGTGTCTGATGATTGAGCCCGACTACTTTAACAGTTTTTTCACTCTGTATTGAGAGATTAATACGGTGTTTTAAATGAATAAACCCGATCGGTATCTAGCAAATTGCTCTCTAAAAGTTTTTGCGCTTTTGCCGTGGTTTGCCACAACATCCGCTGACGATCATCACGCCCCGCCTGCACAATCCAGTCATTTTGACGCATTTGCATTTTAATCTGATGCAAGGCCCGAATATTGATTTGGGCACGTGCAACTGCATGCGCACGTGGCATGATCCGACGTGCATCCTCCAAACCAGTTTCATTCAAATATTCATTCATGCGTTTCGAAAAATATTCTTCAGGGGTTGGATGAATAAAAGTATTGCCTAAAATTGCCAACAACTGCGCCCAACTTAAACTTCGCTCAACTTTCAGCTCTCTAAAGTTACCATCCTGATAGGCATGCATGCGATATTCAAAACGATATGATTCATTCATCGACACTTTAGATACGCTTAGAAACGGGTCTGCTTCGCGCTGTCCCACATCGGTTTCCAGCTGACGTAACTTACTTTTTAAACGTTCAATTTCATCATGCAAAGCTTGTGTATTTTGCGGGCGCACCCAACCAGAAGTCGGATAACGCTCTAGCATTTGCGACATATTAAAGCGGACAGCAAGCTCTAAATCACGCAGAGTGCGGTAGCTAAACACCTGATCGACTTCTTGTTGTAATAATTTACGGAACTCTTTGAATTTTTCACGCAATTCAGGTTTTTCATCATGTAAAGATGAATCACGTGAATCTGGGTCTTCGTGCATAAATACAATGATCGGCTTTTGCTTGGTGACTGCATAAATATACTCTAAATGCATATACCCCACGCCCGACACCGATTGCTCACCGTACTGGCTGCCCAATAGAATCACCACATAATCACAATCATCAATTTGACGGCGTGCAAATGCAGTGCTGAGTGGGGTACGTTGTTCTAAACCCCACGAAAAAAAACCCATTCCCACCAATGTTTGTGCCAAGATCACTCGTTCTGGCTGCATATCTGCCCCAGACGTCGAGATAAAGACCTGATAGCGCTTATCGAGCATTGGTTTCCCCTCTCCTATTGCCATTACAAGTCGGTCACCGTCTACTTGTAATGCCTTTCCCCAATCATAAAAAAATTATCTTAAAGTCAGTCCACAGTACTCACATTTGCGATACTCCAAGAAATATTGCCTGGAATAAGATGCTGCAACACGGGCTTTAATTGTTCTGCATTGTTCCCGCTGACATAACACGCAATTTGTAAAGTATCTGCCAAACTTTGTTCAAATAATAACTCATTTTTAATTAAAATGCGGGAAGTTTGACGCGCAACGGCAATTCCTGAGTCAATTAATGTCAGTTTCTGACCAAAAATGGACTCAATCGCAGGTTTTAGGAAAGGATAATGGGTACAACCGAGCACCAAATAGTCCGCGCCCTGATCGACCACAGGTTGCAAACTCTGCTGTAAGGAACTTAAACATGCCTCACTCATTTGCGCCCCTTGCTCAACAAAAGGCACTAAATCTAGATTGGTGACATTCAAGACTTGCACTTGAGCAGGAATCGCAAAACGCTGCATCACATCTTTAATAAGTTGTCCGCGAAAAGTCGCAGGCGTCGCAAGTACAGCCACAGTTTTGCTTTGGCTATTTAATACGGCAGGCTTTAAAGCAGGCACTAAACCAATAATGGGAAAATCTTCGCCGTAATGATCGCGCAGATAATCTAGACTAAAAGCAGAAGCAGTATTACACGCCACGACCGCAACTTTACAACCTTGTCGATATAACCATTCGATTGCAGCTGCAGTGAGTTCTCGAATATTTTGATCATCACGTGGGCCATACGGCACATGTGCAGTATCGGCATAATAAAGGATGCGCTCATTGGGCAAATATTCTGCAATTTCAATGGCAACTGACAAGCCTCCTATGCCCGAATCAAAAATACCAATTGGCGCACTGGCTTGTGCTTTTGGCATGGCTTGATTTAAGGGAGAAACAGGATGAATGGCTGTCATAGCAAGAGATTCAGCAATACAAAATGGGATGAATAAAGCTTAAACCTCAGCTGCTTAAATGCAAGTGCAAATCACCACTTTTCAACGATAAAATCGTTTCGCCCTGCGCATTTTCACTCAGCTCGCCCAATTCCACCAAATGTAAAAAAGCCGCACGCTGAATCAGGGCATTAATACCAAAACGCACATGCACATAAGGACGCAGCTCACCTGCATATTCACGCATAAAAATAGGATGCTCGGCATCAACAATCACAATATCCTGATGTGTAGTGATAAGTTGAATATAATTTTGCTGTCCGATTTCGACCACATCAACCTGATTGATGAACAAAGGCTCATCTTCTACCTGGATTTCAATTTGTTCCACTGGGGTTTTTAAATAAAACTTGCCCTGCTCTTTCCATAACACACTAGAAAACAGATCAACCAATGCCTGACGTTTGATCAATTGACCTTCGTGCCACCATTCTCCATTGGCTTTGACCAGCAAATCCATTGCTCCACAATGCTTTGGATGCCATTGCTCCAAAGGAGGGATTGATCTTTTGTGACCTGACTGTCCAGTTTTTATATATTGTGCAATGTGCATTAAATTTTTATTATCAGCCGTAGCTACATTTTCTGTCGGTTTGATTGAATTATCGTCATGCTTCATGCTGCAGTACCTTACTGACGGAAAAATAATACGATTCAGCCAATTGGCTAAGACTCGGTTTAAAACTATACTAGCTCACAATACTTACCCATACTGTAAAAGACACGATTAAATTTGTGTCTGGCAACTAAAAATACTCATGGCAGCACCGTTGCTTGATGCGGTTGCCACCTTCAATTATATGAGGAGTCCTACATGGAACACATCGAACGTGAATCGATGGAGTTTGACGTAGTCATCGTAGGCGCAGGCCCTGCGGGTCTTTCTGCTGCGATCAAAATTCGTCAACTTGCAATTGAAAACAATTTAAATGATCTGTCCGTTTGTGTGGTCGAAAAAGGCTCTGAAGTTGGTGCGCATATCCTTTCGGGTGCAATTCTTGAGCCTCGCGCCATCAACGAGTTATTTCCTAACTGGAAAGAAGAAGGTGCGCCTTTAAATGTGCCTGTGACTGAAGATAAAACTTTCTTCTTGATGTCACCTGAAAAAGCTCAGCAAGCACCGCATTGGATGGTGCCTAAAACCATGCATAACGATGGTAACTACGTGATCTCGTTAGGCAACGTGGTGCGTTGGTTAGGTCAAAAAGCCGAAGAATTAGAAGTTTCTATTTTCCCTGGCTTTGCGGCATCTGAAATTCTTTACCATGCCGATGGTACGGTTAAAGGCATCCAAACTGGTGACATGGGCATTGGTAAAGATGGCGAGCCAACGCATAACTTCACACCGGGTTATGAACTACATGCCAAATACACCATTTTCGCAGAAGGCTGTCGTGGTCATTTAGGTAAGCGTTTAATCCAGCAATTCAATTTGGATAAAGATGCCGATCCGCAACACTACGGGATTGGTATTAAAGAACTTTGGGAAATTGACCCTGCAAAACACAAACCAGGTTTAGTCATGCACGGTGCAGGCTGGCCATTAAGTGAAACAGGTTCTTCAGGCGGTTGGTGGTTATACCACGCAGAAAACAACCAAGTGACTTTGGGTATGATTGTGGACTTGTCGTATACCAACCCACACATGTATCCATTTATGGAAATGCAGCGCTGGAAAACTCACCCTCTAATTAAACAGTATCTAGAAGGCGGCAAGCGTATTTCTTATGGTGCACGTGCTGTGACCAAAGGTGGCTTTAACTCATTGCCAAAATTCACCTTCCCAGGTGGTTCTTTAATTGGTGATGATGCAGGCTTCTTAAACTTTGCCAAAATCAAAGGCTCTCATACCGCCATGAAGTCTGGCATGCTTTGCGGTGAAGCAGTATTTGAAGCGATTGCTGCAGGTGTCGCAAAAGGCGGTGACTTGGCGATTGCTCGCGTAACTGAAGGCGAAGATTTCTTTGTGAAAGAGCTAACGGCTTACACTGAAAAATTCAACAACAGCTGGCTGAAAGAAGAACTTTATAGCGCACGTAACTTTGGCCCTGCAATGCATAAGTTTGGTCAATGGATGGGTGGTGCGTTTAACTTTATCGACCAGAACGTGTTTAAAGTACCATTTACTTTGCATGATTTAGTGCCTGATTTCAGCGCACTCAAAACTGTAGATGCAACCAGCTTTAAACCGAACTATCCAAAACCAGATGGCAAGCTGACTTTTGACCGTTTATCTTCAGTGTTTGTATCGAATACCGTACATGAAGAAAATCAGCCAGCACACTTAAAGTTGACAGATACCTCTATTCCAGTGAACGTAAACTTACCTAAATGGGATGAGCCTGCACAGCGCTACTGCCCTGCGGGTGTTTATGAAATCATGGAAAATGATGATGGTTCAAAACGCTTCCAGATTAACGCAGCCAACTGTGTTCACTGTAAGACTTGTGACATTAAAGACCCATCACAGAACATCACTTGGGTAACACCTGAAGGTGGCGGTGGTCCGAATTACCCGAATATGTAATTGCGAATCGCAATTGAGAAACCCAAAAGCAGTGCCTCGGCACTGCTTTTTTATACACAGTTTACAAAATTACCAAGGTCTCATAATCCCTTACATTTTTCAGGTATTTCTCTATTCAAAAGCAGGCGATTGAATAACTTTCCTTGTTATGCTGTTTTTGCTTATTTTTTATCTTTTCTATTTTTAGTTTTTTATTTCGTTTTTTTCAGACTTGAACAACCGAAAATGTTGTTTTGTCAGCTTTTATACAATGCTATTCGGCATTTTATGCAGCACTTAGCACGGTAGCAAAATGTTGTAGATGCTGACTAAAACTGACTTGAGTGGAGTATAAAGCAGTACTTTGAGTTTTATCTTGCTCAAGCATTTGGTTGTTCTTCTTATTTTCATTAGAAGAGGAATTCCAACATGCTTAATTTAACAGACACCCTCAACCAACTTAAAAATGTGCAGGCACAACCTGCAGTCAGCTTATTTCTACCCACACATCGTACCTTTCCAGACAATCAGCAAGATGTGATTGCTCTTAAAAACCAACTTAAACAACTCGAAGAACGCCTGTTGGCAGACTATGACAAACGTCTGGTGGCACAAATTTTAGAACAGATTCATCATCAAACCAAAGATTTGAATCCCAACTACCATTTAGACAGTCTGGCTATTTTTGCCACAGCCGACAGTGCACAAGTACTGCGTCTGCCATTCCCTACCCAAGAACGTATTGTGATTGATCAACAATTTTCAGTGCGTGATTTTATTCGTGAGCTATCTTATGCAGTGCAATACTATGTGGTAGTGATCAGTCGTGAAGTTGGACGTCTGATTAAGGCCTCCAATGATCGTGTAATCCATGAGTTTTCTGTAGATGACAGCGACTTGAATGAACGACTGCCACATGGTGCATTTCCTGTTCAAAATGATAACTTATATAGCACCAGCGGTGCAGAACGTGCCACAGCCGCCAATGAAGACCGTTTACTCAAAGAGTTTTTAAACCGTGTCGATAAAAATGTGCAAACTGTACGTGCCAGTGAGCCATTGGGCTTGGTCATTGTGGGTGATCGACGCAATATCAGTTTTTATGAATCTATTTGCGACCAACCCAATGCCATTATTTTCAGTGTAGATAACGTCACTCAGCTAGAACAAGGCAGCGCACAACACATTATTGACAGTATTCAGACCGAGCTAAAAAGCCATCAACAACAATTGCATCAGCAACATGCGCAGCAACTGGATGAACTCTATGCCAGTGACCGTGTTGTGACCGATCTGCAGCAAATTTATCAGGCAGTGTTGCAAAATAATGTCGATACTTTATATGTTCAACAAGGCTACATGCAGGCGGGTTGGGTCGATACCGACCAGCAACGAATTTATCTAGATCAAGCGCACGCACCTGACAGCGCACAAGCCACAGACGATGTGATCAACCATATTATTGATGCAGCACAGCAACACGCTGCCAATATCGTATTTATTCCTGCCGATTATTTACAGTCCAAAGCACCACTGACTTTAATGAGTCGCTATGCGGTCTAAAACTCAGTCCATTTGACTGTGATCTAAAAAACAGCCATGCAGATTTATCTACATGGCTGTTTCAATCAAGATTCAAACTTCTCATTCATACGCAAATCTACGCTTTTTCATGACTTTCTCATGAATAAAACGATCAATTAGAATCGAGTCGTTACCGCCAACTGTACCCGATGACTGTCGCTATGTGATCGCCCGCTATATTCATAATTCAAATTGAGAAAACTATGTTGTCCAAAGTGAAGTTGTGAACCTAAGGCAGCATGATATTGACCTTGATCGGCATGCCATGCATCAAACTTCAGTTTCTCCGCTGTGCCTACATAATGGGTATCTAAATATGCTTTTTCCTGAATCGGTTGGCTGTAATACAAGCTGCCTTGCAATTGCCATGCTGGATTCAACTGGTAATTGGCTTGCAAACCTGCACCAAAATTCCAGCGCTGCATCACCAAATCATCTAAGCTGTTGACACCATCCTGCTGAGTTTGTTCGGCATGAACATAATGTTGGAACGAAGCGTCTAAATACGGTTGAATCTGCATTTTTTGACTGAGTGGATAGCTATAATCTAGACGCAAACCTGCGGCATACATTTGTCCATCAAACTGTATTTTTTGTGCTTGAGCATGACCACGCTGCGCGTCAACATCCACCTGCATGCCTTTTAACCATGCCGCGACACTTAAATCACGATTAAGCTGCTGTGCTGTCCCCATAGTTAGTGCATAGGCTTTGCTCTGACTGCTATTTTTTGAGCCTGTTTGTACGGCATCATCTAAGTTCAGTTGACTGAAATCGGCCTGCGCTGCCAAGGTCATCCCTGCCAGTTTTGTTGCCACACCAACACCTTGATGATGACTACGGCGCTCACTATTTAAGCCGACATAATCCATATCATAACTTTGGTAATCACCCGAAAACCAAAGCTGTTTGGGTTGTGCGGTTGCCAAACGCTGTGCAAACTGACGTTCTTGCTTGCTGCTTTCTTCTGCGACATTTAAAACGGTATTGGCATAAAAACTTGGATCAAGTTGATGAAACAGTTGATTCAATGCCTGCGTAGAAACTGTACTTTCAGCAGCATTGCTATAACGTATAGTTTGAGCAAAATTGTTAAATAAGCGATTGGCAAAAACTTTTTCAGCATCTTCCAGCGTTTCTAACTGTTGTTTCTGATCAAGACTTGCTAAAACTACATCTAAATTACGGGCAACCTGAGTACGTCCTTCAAGTTCAGCAGCAAGAGCCGCCACCGTTTCAGTCGATTTACGCTTTGCCGTAATCACCACATCGGTATTGATTGTATCTGCCGCACGTACAGGCTCGCCCGTTGCATTCAGTTCAGGACGATAACTAACTTGTGTCAACTCAAATAATGGATTGCTTGAGCGATAAGCATCGAACTCACGCTGTACGCCTTGTTGCGCACGTAATACGGTAGTTTGTGAACCTTGTGCAGTAATAAGTGGCTGATCAAGTGGCACTTCATCAAACAGGTTCAAAGTCCCTGCCAAATTGGCGGTTCCCGTTACCGTCAGCAAATTGCCAAAACGTGCTTTAAAACCCGCATGTTGCTGCTGATCTGCAGCAATCTGCATCGAATAGTTGCCTGTGATGGTTAAATTGCCTTCCTTTCAAGAAATGCACTGCCTGTTTCGACTTCTAAAGTGTTTTGTGAGGGTTCAAGTTCTTGAATCGTACTACCCATCTCAACTTCAGATGTATCTTGTGGTACTTCAATATCTTGAATTGCACTATCGACCAAAACGGTGTCGGTTAAAGCAGGCTCTACTGCAGGTGGAGCTACCACATCGACAGGTTGCTCTGCTTCTGACGGAGGTGATTCAAGTGTAGGTATCGTATCAGGCTGATTGACATCATTATTTTCTAAAACGGTAGCATCATCGCTAGGTACAGCATCATTGCTGTCTAAAAGTGAATCTTCAGTTGGTGATGTATTGCCATGATCTGTACTGCCACCACTCAAACCACCACCATTGGATGATACATCGCCATGATCTAGCTCTAAATTCACAGGAGGTTGATCGGTAATGGGTGCAGATGGTGCGACAGGTTGCTCTACTCCGCTGCCAATGCCTTCATTTGTAGTCGGTTGATCTTCTTGGCTGACATTTTCTGCCCCCAACACATCAGTGACTTGAACCGTGCTTGACTGAGAGCCTGAACCCGATGAACAGCCTGAGATACTCATGGTCAATAAACACGCCACACTCAGTGGCTTTAAAGAAAAGTTTTGCTTTTTATCTAAAATCATACCGTACTCAATCAAAATGATGATAACGCAAGATTTATTGATGATTGATCACGTAAAAAATTAAGCAGATTTTGCTCAGTCTAAATGGCATATTTTTTTAAGATAAAGACAATCAGTTAAGCCCCCCAAAATTATTTTTCTTAACTTGACTACTTTAATGCGACAGCTTAATCAGCTTTTTCAGCCTTATAAAACATAAACACTGCCATATAACATTCAAACCAAGCAAAACCCCAAATCTGCTTAATTTCACCCCCAAATGTTCTGCAATCGAACTCAATAAACTGATCGCATTATAGGCTAATTTTTCCATATATTAAAAAATATTTAAAATAATTTTGTTAAAAATCAATAACTAAACAATAGACTAAACTCACACTCTAAAAATTATTTCTTATACAACACACAGAGCTTTGTTAGATTTTGCACAAGCACACAACTTGCCCTATAAATGCAGAAAAGTTGAAAAGTCCCTTAAAAAATGTGTAGCAGATAACGCAACTCGTGGATCGTTTCGCCATTTTTTAACTCAAACTGTGAAGCAGGTTGGATTGATGCAAAATTGATGAAAAATTAAAAATAAAGTTGAACGTCATGGCTAAAAACACAAAAGGCATATTTCAACTTGCATGAATTGCAAATGAAATATGCCTATATGGATCACATGACTATTTTATCGTGTTTAAATTATAGTGTTCTAAAAGTGCTGAGGCTAATTTTTGCCTATTAGCCTTTTTTCACCAAATAATGAAATTCTTTATTGCCTTGCTCATCTAAGCGTTCTTCTTGCAATAACAACTCATGCCCCAAATGCATGCAAAATTTTGGAATATCCCAAGACGTCGAATTGTCAGTTGCAAACACTTCAACCACATCGCCAGACTTAGATTTGCGAATGGCTTGATGCAGCATCATCACAGGTTCAGGGCAACGCAAACCGCGGGTATTCAGTTGAATACTAGGTGTGACAGGAAGTTCAGACATGCACAGACTCGATATTAAAACATCGGGCTAGTTTAGCATAAAGCGCAGCCTTGTTTTATGTGTTCCCGCTACGCACAGCAACACATCTCGTGACGTAATTGCCGTCATTTTCTCCCAAGATTAGCAATAGACAACTGTATTTTCTAAGGTATGATTAAGCTAAGTTTTTTAGATATAAAGAGTCTTTAGGAAAGATCATGCACGAGGAATCAGGCCCATCGTGGGGTATGCGTGGCCTAAGAAAATGGTTAGGCACTGCACCAGAAACCCGCGATGAATTGCTAAAATTAGTACAAGATTCACGTCGTTTTTTAGAACCCGATACGGTGGCAATGCTCGAAGGTGTTCTGGATTTACCTGCCACCAAAATCCGTGAAGTCATGACCCCACGTACCGCCATGATTAGCTTACAAGAAGATGATGAGCTACTCGACATTTTGCATGTACTGGTCGAATCGGCACATTCACGTTTTCCTGTGTTCTCATCTGACCAACCCGACAACGTGGTGGGGATTTTATTGGCAAAAGATTTATTGCCTTTACTGACCGAACAAAGAACCAAAGTCGATATTCGCGCCTTAATGCGTCAGCCGTTATTTGTGCCTGAAAGTGCTCGTTCAGACCAAGTATTGCGTATGCTCAAAAACACCCAAACCCATATTGCAGTGGTGATTGATGAGTATGGCACCACTTCGGGCTTGGTTACTTTAGAAGATATTTTAGAAGAAATTGTCGGTGAAATTGAAGATGAACACGACAATATTGACGAAGAAGCAGAATACATCATCCCCGATCACGACCCAAAAACGGCAAATACTTGGTTAGTACAAGCACTTACACCAATCGAACATTTTAATAATGTTTTAGATGCAGATTTTTCTGACGATGAAGTAGAAACTGTGGGCGGTTTATTGCTTCAGGAAATTGGTTTGGTGAGTGATTTGCAAGGACAAGTGATTGTGATTGGCAACTGGGAGTTTACCATTCTTGAAGCAGATGCCCGCACTATTCATCTGATTCGAGCCGTACGTCAATGAGGACTTTTTTTTCCAAGCTGTCTAATCCTGCAGAACATCAACAACTGCCCTTAATTTATCCATTAATCATTGCCCTATTGGCAGGTGCAGTGTTTAGTTTGGCACTTGCTCCCTATCATTACTGGTGGATTGCCTTACTTTCACCTGCTTTGCTGTATGCGACTTTAAGCAAACGCACCCCGAAACAGGCCTTTTTGATTGGTTGGTCTTACGGGATTGGGTTGTGGTTTGTCGGAGCATTTTGGCTCTATACATCCATTCACGTCTATGGCGACACCAATGCCTTTTTAAGCGTGCTGATGATTGTCATTATGGCGCTGTTGATGGGTTTGTTTACTGCCGTACAAACGTGGTTATATCGTCGGTTTTTCCCTGAAACACCACTGACTTTTGCACCGCTATGGGTATTTTTTGAATGGGCGAAAACTTGGGTCTTTACAGGTTTTCCATGGCTGTTTGCAGGTTATGCCTTCACCGAACGCTTTTTGGATAGCTATGCACCGTTGTTTGGTATTTTCGGGGTGTCTTTTGTGGTCATCTTGCTGGCCTGTGCGTTGGTTGAAGTCCTTAAAAAGCGTATCTTCTGGCTGATTCCATCGGCAATTTTACTTTTGGGTGCATGGGGTGCAGCACAACTCAGTTTTGTAACTGCAAAATCTGAAAAGCCACTCTCGGTTTCTCTGATTCAAGGCAACATTCCTCAAGACTTAAAGTGGCTAACCGAATACCAAATTAAGACCTTGGAAATTTATACCCGCTTGACCCGAACTGAATGGGGACGCGACATTATTGTTTGGCCTGAATCATCCATTCCAATGTTCCAGACCGATATTGAACCGTTTTTGGATGCCATGAAAACACAGGCTGAAAAAACGGGCAGTTCGTGGGTGACAGGTATTCCGTATTGGGACTTGCCTGAATCACAAGTGCAGCAACATCCAATGTATTACAACAGCATTATGGCAACGGGAGATGCGGCTGAAGGCTTGTATAAAAAGCAGCGTCTGGTGCCTTTTGGTGAATATATTCCGCTTTCAGGCTTACTGAGTTGGGTACTACCTGCGATGCAAAATGACCCATCCATGAGTGGTTTTTCACGTGGAGCGTCTGAGCAAAAACCGCTTGCAATTAAACAGCATCATTTGGGGGCAGCCATTTGTTATGAGGTGGCTTATCCGAACCTGACCCGCCGCAATGCTAGCCAAAGTGACTTTTTGGTAACAGTATCCAATGATGCTTGGTTTACGGGTACTGCAGGGCCATTGCAACATTTACAAATGGTACAAATGCGCGCCAAAGAAAATGGACGCTGGTTTGTTCGTGCCACCAATACAGGTGTGACCGCATTTATTGACCATCATGGGCATATTGTCAAACAAGCGCCAATGGATCAGGAATTTGTGCTGCGTGGTGATCTGCCTGCCATGCAAGGTCAAACACTGTATACCCAACTCAGCGATTGGCCTGTGCTGATTTTCTCATTGCTGTTGTTAATTATGGGGTGGATTTATCGACCACGTCAGGTGGATGTGTCGTTTAAATCACGTCGTTAATAGTACTGTTCAATAGCGGCTAGAAATAACCATTCATAAAAAAACCGAGCATTAAGCGCTCGGTTTTTTTTGGAGTTCACTGAATCAATATATAGACTCAACTCATCTTCTATTAAGGCTGATAATAAATGTCGGCATCGGTACCTTCACCACCCTGCTGACCATCTGCACCAAAAGAATACAAGTCAAA
Source organism: Acinetobacter sp. YH01007 (assembly GCF_013420425.1). Classification (NCBI taxonomy): domain Bacteria; kingdom Pseudomonadati; phylum Pseudomonadota; class Gammaproteobacteria; order Moraxellales; family Moraxellaceae; genus Acinetobacter; species Acinetobacter sp. YH01007. The sequence continues at coordinate 118,095 of NZ_VOYC01000003.1, forward strand.
CGGACGACCTTCTGAACCCGGAATCACATATTGAATGTCATTATCCCAACTGTCTTTCGGATAGCCTCCTTTCACATAACCGCCTGGTAACCAGTTTTTAGCCGAAGCAGGCTGATTCACCAAGGCATCTAAACCACCATCTTGCATAGAGGGATATTTTTGATTATCAAGTTTGTATTGATCGAGTGCACCTGCCACACCTTTTAAGGTAATTACCGTGGTATCGACTTTGGCTTTTTCACCACGTCCCATTACATTCGGTACGATTAAAGCCGCCAACACACCTAAAATTACAATCACCACCATGACTTCAATCAGGGTAAAACCTGACTGTTTGCTCGATTGCTTCTGTTTCATTCAATCTCTCTCATTTATTGATATCAATTCGACATTTATTTTCGGTTCAGTCTGAAGAACCATGCTTTAAATTGATTTAAATCATATTGTTCATATTCACAATTGGCAGCATGACCGCAATCACAATCACCAATACAATACTCGCCATCAGTACCAACATCAACGGTTCTAATAGTGCCAAAAGAGTGGAAATAAGCGTAGTCACTTCACGGTCTTGCATGTCTGAAGCACGTGACAGCATACGGTCTAACTCGCCCGAAGCTTCACCACTTTTGATCATTTGTACCATCATCGGTGGGAAATAACCACTACGCTCCAATTGCGTCGCCAAGTTGCCACCTTCGGTGACTTTTTCTGCCGCCAAATTGACCGCATCTCGAATGACCCAGTTGTTACTGACCGCAGCACCAATTTTTAGCGCATCTACCAAAGGCACACCCGACTGAGTCAAAATAGACAAGGTACTGGCAAAACGCGCAGCATTAATCCCACGTGATAATTTTGCAAATAACGGCAACTTTAAGGTTAAACGGTCAAAGGCATAATGCCCTGCGGTGGTGCGTAAAAAACGCGCCAACAACAATACTCCGACCACAGAAACCACCAGTAAAAACGGCCATGCAACACGAATAAAGTCACTGGCTTTCATTAATGCCACGGTGATCCACGGCAAGGCATCTTTGCTCTGATCAAAGGTTTTAACAATATCGGGTACGACATAAGTCATTAAACCCATCACAATCGCAAAAGACATCAGCATTAAAATGATGGGATAAATCATCGCCCCTTGAATTTTTTTCTGCATGGCAAAGCGGTTTTCGGTGTAATCTGCCAATTGTTCCAGAATTAAATCCAAATGCCCCGAACGCTCGCCTGCGGCAATGGTGGCAATATATAAGTCTGGAAAACGCCCCGATTGTTGTAAAGCATTGGCCAGTGAATAACCTTCCAAAACTTTGGAACGCACCGACATCAGCAAATTTTGCACATGGGCTTTTTCACTTTGTTTACCCACAGCGCGAACGGCTTCTTCCAAAGGAATCGCAGCAGCCACCAAAACCGATAACTGACGGGTCAGCAAAGCCAAATCATAGGCGGTGATTTTTTTCTGAAACCATTGTTTGCCACTGTGTTTATCTTTTTGTTCAACGGTATCGACACTGACAGGAATCCATTCTTTGTCACGTAATTGCTGACGGATTTGTCGTGCAGAATCACCCTCTAAAACACCTTTTTGCTGCTTCCCTGAAGCGTCAATGGCAGTAAATTGATATGCTGGCATTGTAATGCTCTAATTTTCCAAAATTTCTTGCAACGCAGTTGCGTCTGACCACTAAAATCATTCATATTCTTAGATATAAATTCTGTGCTCACTCTAACACATGCCAAAGTCGAGCACGAAGCCATTTTTCACAGGACGATACGACTTTTTCTATGCCAGATTCCACTTTAGACCCACAGCCTGTTTATCGTATTCGAGTGGCTGTACCCGTATATCTTTACGACTGCTTCGATTATATGCTCAGTGCAGCACAATATCAGCAAGCAGAAGTGGGCGCGCGGGTCTTGGTTTCTTTTGGTCGGCAAAACTTGGTCGGAATTATTGTCGAAAAACTGGCACTCGACACCCCAATTGATCCACGTTTTAAACTCAAAGCCATTAGCAAACTGTTAGATGAGCAAGCGATTTTAGACCCTAAAGTTTTAACTTTGTTGACATGGTCGGCACAATATTATCAATTCCCGATTGGTGAAGTGATGCAAAGTGCCTTACCTAGCTTATTGCGCCAAGCCAAACCCTATAATTTATTGGCACGTACTTGGAAATTGTTGGATGCACATGCCGAAGCTAAAATTACACGCTCAGAAAAACAACAAGAAGCCTATAAAATTTTAAAGCTGCATCCTTCGGGAACTTCTGAAAATATTTTAAATTTGGCAGGCATTGAAACAGCAACCCTAAAAGCCTTGGCGAATAAAGAAATTTGCGCATGTGTTTTGGAAGCCCAAGATTTTAGCCCAATGCCAGTGACTTTGGCGCAAATGCCTTTAACCCCTAATCCAGATCAGAAAAAAGCCATCGACAGCGTACTTAAAGTACGGCAGCAATATAAGGCATTTTTACTGGATGGTTTAACGGGTAGCGGTAAAACTGAAGTGTACTTACACATCATGCATGAGGTACTAAAACAGGGCAAACAAGTGTTGGTGTTAGTACCTGAAATTGGTCTAACGCCACAAACCATTAGCCGTTTCCAATCGCGTTTTCACTGCCACATCGCCCTCTTACATTCAGGTTTAAATGATTCCAAGCGTTTGCAGGCGTGGCAAGCCGCACAAACGGGCAAAGCCTCGATTATTTTAGGTACACGTTCTGCGATTTATACCCCATTGCCAAATTTAGGCTTGATTATTTTAGATGAAGAACACGACCTGTCTTTTAAACAGCAGGAAGGTTTTCGCTACCATGCCCGTGATGTTGCGCTCTATCGTGCCCATCTGGAAAATTGCCCTGTTATTTTAGGTTCGGCAACTCCAAGCATTGACAGCTATGCACTAGTCGATCAAGGCAAAATGCAATGTCTGGAATTAAATCAACGCGCGGGCACGGCACTCATGCCTAAAATCCACCTGATTGATTTAAAAATTGCCAAAAAACAGCACGGTATTAGCCAACAATTGATTGATGAAATCAAAAAACGCTTGGCTAAAAAAGAACAAGTTTTGGTGTTTTTAAACCGACGCGGCTATGCACCCGTATTGATTTGTGAGAGCTGTGCATGGCAAGCCAAATGCCCGAATTGTGATGCCAACTTTACCTTGCATCATCAACCTTATACACATTTGCATTGCCACCACTGCGGTACGATTCATCGTAAACCTGAGCAATGCCCTGCCTGCAACCATGCAGAACTCAAACCAATTGGCATGGGCACTGCCAAAGTCGAAGACAGTTTAAACGAGCTGTTTCCCAATGTAGATGTGATTCGGGTAGATCGTGACTCAACCAGTCGTGTTGGCAGTTGGCAAAAAATTTATGACCGTATTCAACGCAGCGAACCACTGATTTTATTGGGCACGCAAATGCTGGCCAAAGGGCATCATTTTCCGTATGTGACATTGGTGGCAATTTTAGATATTGATTCAGGCTTACTTAGTGTGGATATTCGCGCACCTGAACGCACGGCTCAACTGATTGTGCAAGTGGCGGGACGTGCAGGGCGTGGTGAGCATAAAGGTGATGTTTATTTGCAAAGTGTGCGTCCTGATCATCCACTTCTCACCACATTGGTCGAGGGAGATTACCGCAAGTTCGCCAAACAAAGTTTAAAAGAACGCAAAGCTGCACAATTACCGCCTTATCGTTACAGTGCTTTGATTCGCTGTGAATCTAAAAGTCAGGAATTAAACCAGCAATTTTTACAACAACATGCACAATGGCTTAGAGAACATTCAGAACAATTAATTGAAATTTGGGGGCCGATTCCTGCGCCAATGGAACGTAAAGCAGGACGTTTCCATGCACACATGGTGTTGTTGTCTAAAGATCGGGCACGCTTACATTTTTATATCAGGAACTGGTGGCAAAATATGTTGCATGAAAAGCCATCCAGCATGAAACTAAGTTTAGATATAGATCCGCAAGAATTTAGCTAATACTGTAAATTGAAACTTAGCTGTATCAGCACTTATTTCAATAATCCACCGCTTTAAACTTTGGATGACCACATGTCCTTATTGTTACAAATAACCATTTTTCTAGGCGCTTCATTGGTTTTGGTTCCCTTACTAAAACGCTTTGGTATTGCGACCGTATTGGGCTATTTGTTTACAGGCATTTTGCTAGGGCCTAGCGTATTCAATATTGCCAGCGACCCCGATGATATTCAGGAACTGGCAGAATATGGTGTGGTGTTCCTGATGTTTATTATTGGCTTAGAACTGCGTCCACAACGGCTGTGGGAAATGCGCAAGCCCATTTTTGTTTTGGGTAGTTTACAGGTCGGCATCACGGGTATTCTACTTGCAATCTTGGCTTTTTTTGCCTTACAGCAAGGCATTGCCTCAAGTGTGGTGATAGGTTTTGCACTGGCACTTTCCTCTACAGCCTTTGTGCTACAAATGTTGCAAGAAAAGCAGCAACTCAACAGCAGTTATGGACAACAATCCTTTTCCATTCTGCTGTTTCAAGATATTGCCGCCATTCCTTTAATTGCCATCATTCCCATGTTAGCAGGTGCAGAATCGACTCATCATGGCATTGCTTATTTTGCTGCAATCATGGCGACCTTTAGCGGTTTGTTCTTATTTAGCCGTTATCTCATGCGTCCATTTTTTCGTTTTGTGGCTAAAAGTGGCGCACATGAACTGATCACTGCTGTCGGTTTATTCATTGTACTTGGCGTGGTCAGCATTATGGATGTGCTGGGCATTAGCACCACCTTAGGTGCATTTTTAACAGGCGTATTGTTGGCAGATTCCGAATTTAGACATGAGTTAGAAGCCAGTATTGCCCCATTCAAAGGCTTATTGCTAGGCTTATTTTTTATGACCGTCGGGATGAGCACCGAACTGGCAATCTTAATGAATACCCCTTGGCTGATTGTAGGCGGTGCATTGCTGCTCCTGCTCATCAAACTGATTAGCCTCACGGCCATTGCCCGTTATTTCCAATATTCTTGGCGCAATAGTTTGTTGTTGGCGACTTGCTTGGCACAAGGCGGTGAGTTTGCCTTTGTGGTGCTCAGTGTCGCACAAAGTGAAAGTGTGCTCAGCCAGGCCATGCTGCAACCACTGACCTTAATTGTGACTTTGTCGATGGTGTTGACCCCAATTTTATATTGGTTGATGAGCAGTCAAATTATTCCTCGCTTAGAACGTGAAAAATCGCCTGAATATGACGAAATTCCCGATACACATCACCCCATGATTATTGCGGGTTTTGGTCGTTTTGGACAAATTATTGCCCGTGTGGCGTACTTGCAGCATCTGCACTTTACTGCCATCGACAGCAATATGGATAAAATTGATTTTGTGCGGAATTACGGCGGTAAAGTCTATTATGGCGATGCCACTCAACCTGAAATTTTACGTGCCGCAGGCATCGAGCATGCCAAAATCTTTATTCTAGCCATTGATGATATTGAAGACTCAATGAACGTGGCACGGCATATTCGCCTGAATTATCCAGCGCTAAAATTACTGGTACGCGCTCGTGATCGTCATCATGTGCACTTATTGCGCGATTTAGGCGTTACCTATATTTGGCGTGAAACGTATTTATCCTCTTTAGGCATGGCCTATCAGGCTTTGCGCGATTTGGGCATTAATGAAAAAGATGCCTATAAAAGCATTGAGTTGTTCCGTGATTATGATGAACAACTCTTGGCACAACAGCAGCACATTTATACCGATGAACAAAAAGTATATGAAACCCATCGTAACGCTTTGGCAGAACTGGAACACCTGTTTGAAAGTGATGCACAAAACCGTGAAATGCCCTTGGGTGTCGATTTAAAACGCGGCTTGCATAGCAGTCATATTGATGTAACACGTGATGCAGCAAACTGACTTGTGTTTTACAATATTGCCACCATTAAAACAGGGTTATGGAGAATTTTATGTCTGATTTACGCCAACGCTTTTTTATTGAAGATAGCCCTGTTCGTGGTGAAGTAGTTCATCTCGAAGAAGCTTTGCAAACCATTTTGAAACAACGTGATTATGTGCCTGCGGTACAAGTGTTGTTGGGAGAAATGCTTTGCGCCACTGCCCTACTGGCCAGTACCCTAAAAATTAAAGGGCGTATTAGCTTACAAATTCAGGCATCTGGCACATTTAAATGGGCCATGGCGGAATGTAACCACTTGGGTGAAGTGCGTGCGTTGGCAGACTACGAACAAGACCCGCGCTTTTTAAGCGCTGAAGACAGCAGTACCGTCCTGAAAAGTTTGGTCAGTCCTGTACTGTTTATTAATATCGAGCCTGAATTTGGTGAGCGTTATCAAGGTATTGTGCCTTTGGACAAAGCCAATTTAGCTGAATGTTTAATGCAGTATTACGACTTATCGGCACAAATTCCAACTCGTATTGTGTTGGCAAGCAATGCCGAACGTGCGGGCGGTTTGCTGATTCAATTGTTGCCGCGTAACAGTGAAGAAGAACAACAACGGGTCGATGAAGATTTATGGCCGCGTGTGACCATGCTGACTGAAACCTTAAAAGCGGAAGAATTGACTGATTTAGACGTCAATGAAATTTTGTACCGTTTATACAATGAAGAACAAGTGCGTTTGCCTGAAGTGGAAGCCTTACGTTTTGGTTGCACTTGCTCCAAAGAGCGCTGTGCCAATGCCTTAATGCAAATTGGTGTTGCTGCGGTACGTGAAACTTTGGAACATCAGAACCCTATTACTATGGATTGTCAATTCTGCAGCACACAATATAGCTTTAGTGCCGAAGAAGCCTTAGGTTTATTTGGAGAACATCTCAGTTAAATGGCATGGTGAATACCATGATTAATATGTGATGTAATGCTGAAAATTCATCAAAAATGAGCAGTACATTCTGCTCATTTTTTATTTACGTGATGACCATCGTCAAAACCTATTATTTTATTACTTTTCATGTGATTAATTTCACAAAACTTTCATGCAATTACTAGAAAATACCGCGTAAATTGGGTATAAATAATCCCATATTTTTTTTATGCCTTTATATATTTTAGACTGCTTCTTCTCTGGGATATTGATTTTATGAACACCCTGTTCTTTTCTCGTTTAGCATTCATCAGCGCGATTTGCTGTTCAAGTTTAGCTTATGCAGCCAATGCAGACCCACTTTTGGGCAAATGGAAAACATTAGACTACCGCACAGGTTTTTCATTGTCTGACGTAGTCATGAGTAAAGATAAACAAGGTGCGTATGCCGCTACGATTATAGAACTACGTGCGGTTCCTGGCGCACCGCGTTTGGAAAATTGCACACTCTGTACGGGTAAAAATAAAGATAAGCCACTGTTAGGTTTTGTGCCATTAAGTCACTTAAAAGCTACGCCAAGCAATCAAATTGAATTTTATGAAGGTGACTATTTAGACCCGCGCACAGGTAAACAATATAAAACTCGTGCACGTTTAAGCAGCAATGGCAAACATTTAACCCTTTATAATGTAGACCTTGCCACCAATGCCAGCCGCAAAATGACGTGGGTGAAATACTGATTTTATTCCTCACCAATGCGATAAAAGCTGTGTTCTGCACACTTTTATCGGAATGATTAGATTTAAATTACCAACTCCATAACACTTATATCTTTTCCTGCCTGACATCTCACACTGCTCAATTTGCTTGTTTATTACATTCTTGCTATAAAACCCGAAATAGAATTTTTACTCTATTTTTTAAAATAACAATTTTGGGGATGCTGTTCATGAAAATAAATTTCAGAGGGATTTTTGCGGGTTTCGTTTTAACAACCCTCTCAAGTGTTGGCTTTGCAGAAAGCGATCTACTGGTCGGTAAATGGAAAACCATTGATGACCGCACAGGTTATTCACGTGCCGATGTCGAAATTCGCAAAAAGCCAGATGGCACTTATGAAGGCATTATCGTGGAAACCCGTAATATTCCGGGTGCAGAAAAAATGGTGATTTGTAGCAATTGTCCAGGTAACTTAAAGAATAAACCTTTTATTGGCTTGCCATTTATTTGGGGCTTTAAACAAGATGCTAAAAACCCACGTGAATTTAACCAAGGTCATGTTTTAGACCCAATTGGCGGTAAAGTTTATAAAGGCAAAGCTCGTTTAAGCGCTAACGGTAAGCGCCTCACCTTACGTGGCTATGTAGGTGTTTCAGTGATTGGTCGCAGCGTGACTTGGGTAAAATACTAATTCCAAAAACTAAGATATTGATTTACAGGGTTCTTTTTAAAGAGCCCTTTTTATTACCAAATTTTGAAACAATCCTTTTAAACACCGTACGACCGTTCAATCCAAAATATTGAAATAAAGGATGGCATTGAATAAAAAATAGACTAATATCTATAAGACATCTATACGCACAAGCCAAATTGACACATCAATATAACAGGCGTGAGCACAGCAAAGGGTTGGCTGAATTTCACCAAAGGAATACAAATAAAAGATTCTATTACAGCGTACACAGGCTAAATTAAAGAGAATCACTTATTGGATATCCACCAATTATTGATGTAAAGCAATCCCTCATTTCAGGCGAGCCAACTCGTTTGAATTCGATCAGAAGGAGTATGCCATGACCACTATTTTATATCGTGAAATCACTTCAGACGGACAGCACACAGAAATTATTGAAGAATTTACCCAGTTAGATTTAAAAAAATTTGCCGAAGCGTGTGGGCAAAGCCCTGAATGGGTCTTACAACTTTTAGAATATGACATCCTGCCTTCCCGCCCTGCCGAACGTATCCACCAATTTTTTGGTGAAGATATCAACCGTGCACGCCAAGCCTATCGGCTGCAACGTGATTTTGATGCCAGTTTTTCAGCTGTCGCCATGATGCTTGACCTGATTGATGAAGTGCAAAAATTACGTAAAGAAGTTAAACATCTGAATTTTCAACATAGTTAATCCTCACGCTCTAGTTGTGTGATTCATCACCTTGCTAGAGCGTTTTTCTTTCTATGCCCGTAAATTTTTTTGATGAGAATGATCTACACAATGAAAACTAAAGACTGCAACAAGAAGATTAAAAATATGTTTCCTGAGTTTCGTGATTTAATTCAGGGATTACGCGACAGCAATCCACATTTTTCAAAAATTTTTGAAGATCACGAACAGCTAGACCGTGAAATTAGCCAGTTAGAGCTTGATCCTGTGCATCAGATTAATGATGACATTGAAGCGCTGAAACGCAAAAAATTAAGACTAAAAGATGAAATGTATCACTTGCTGCGTAATGCACAAAATGATCAATTGGCTTAAAAATACATACAAGTCTGAACTGCAAATCCTCATACGATCAAATGCAGGACACAGCAAGAAAAGACAAAAAGCAAAACAAGATGGCGTATTCAAGTCTGAAAACAGCATTCAAAAAACTGCCATCTTGAGCTAAGTGTCTGCCTATCTGGTTCAATCTGTGTATAAGCTTATCAGTCCTATGGATAACTTTTGAGGTCTGTGGACAACTTTTATCAACGAATTATCTTGTGACATATATTGGATGTGGAACTCAATTTATCACCACATCTGCAAGTCTATCTTCTGGATTATTTAATTTTAGTCAGTTTTTCGACTTCTTTAATGGTGCCTTTCACGGTTTGCTTAATGGGTTCATAGTCTAAAAACCAAAATAAATTCATGGGTTGGTCATTATGTTGCTGTGCCAACATATCAATCACACTTTTTTCACCCAGACCGACAAGGTGCCTACGATAAAAAATAATACAGCAACAACAAAGTAGTCATCACCATTACCCCAAGCATGATCCAAAAGGCCTGTGCGTGTTTCAGCCCCGGCATAAACTCAAAGTTCATACCATACACCCCTGTAAATAAAGTCAAAGGTGCAAAAACTGCGGTAATGATGGCTAAAATCCGCATGTTTTCATTGGTCTGGTTGGCAATAGCAGAAAAATGCAGATCAATTGCGGTTTGCACTGCAGAGCGTAAGCGAATGGTATGCTTTTGAATTCGTTCAATGTGACTGGTCAAATCATCCAAACGTACCAAAATAATATCCTGCCGTTCACTACGTTTTTTGCCACGTAAATGTGGGTAGTTATCGACAATTTCATCACGCAATTCCTGCAAGGCTTCTATTTGCTCTTCACATAAATTTTCAACTTGCTGAAACGCCATATTTTCTTGCAGCAATTGATGCCAACGGGTAAAACGACGATGTCCCTGCAACAACTCTTGTTGCCAATATTCCACACGGCGGGTTAGCGGCATGCGAATATCCAAGTAATCATCCGCTACCAAATTCAGTAAACGTAATGTTAAATCTAATGGTGTTGCTGCCAGTTTGCGTGCTTTATTCTGTTCTTCAATCGGGCGTTGTACCGCTGCTTCCACACGTGACAAATAGCTTTCCATGACTTTATTGCCCTGTTCCCGCACACTAATCAAAATCTGCGGTGTCATAATAAAGCTCATCGGCGTAGTGGCCAGTCCAAAAATCCGTTCATGTTTCTCCCCGACTTGTTGCCCTGTTGCAATACGGTCTTCGGGGGTGATCAGTTTACGGAAAATCAATAAGTCATAATCATCTAAAGTATCAAACGCACATGGATGCTCTATATTTAAAATATCGCGCACATGATATTCATTGAGCGATAATTGACTGTACTGAAAAATCTCTTGTTGCCACTGTTCTGCACGGTTAAGCACATCATCACGGGTGCAATCAATCCAGATAAATTCAGGCTCAAGCTCTTCAATTGGCTGTTTTTGCACATAAATATTGGTTTTATGATTGGTATGCAGATAAAAATAATAACTTTGCATAGAACGGGCACTCTATTTCAGTTTTCTTGTACGGTTTTTTGAGATTCTAAGATGTACTCAGTTTAAGCATGGATCAGGCTTCTTTTCAAATACATGCTGTAATTTATGCCGCTTTTCATACAACAAAGATGGTTTGTACGATGCAACAAAATTTTTAGCATAAAAAAACCCGCATTCAGATTGAATACGGGTTTTTTGACCATTTCAGATCATCAACACAGCATTACGCTTGTTCGATATCTTTCATAGTTAATTTGATACGACCACGGTTGTCTACATCAGCAACCTGTACTTTCACTTCCTGACCTTCTTTCAACACGTCTGCAACATTGGCAATACGCTCATTTGAAATTTGAGAAATGTGAAGTAAACCGTCAGTACCTGGCAGGATATTGACGAACGCACCGAATTCCACAATACGGATCACTTTACCTGTGTAAATTGTACCTGGCTCGATTTCAGCAGTTAAAGCCTGAATTTTTGCAACAGCAGCTTGTGCAGCAGCTTTGGTTTCACCAAATACACGCACTGTACCGTTGTCTTCAATATCAATTGCGGCTTTAGTTTCTTCAGTAATTTGACGGATGGTTGCACCACCTTTACCAATTACATCACGAATCTTGTCTGGGTTGATGTTGATGACTTGGAAGGTCGGCGCGTGCATAGAAATTTCTGGACGTGCACGTGAAATCACTTGGTTCATTGCATTCAAGATGTGCATACGACCTGCATAAGCTTGGTTCAATGCAACTTCCATGATTTCTTCAGTGATACCTTCAATTTTGATGTCCATTTGCAATGCAGTAATACCGTTGGCAGAACCCGCAACTTTAAAGTCCATGTCGCCAAGGTGGTCTTCATCACCCAAAATGTCAGAAAGTACAGCGAAACGCTCGCCTTCTTTCACTAAGCCCATTGCGATACCCGCAACTGGTGCTTTCAATGGAACACCTGCATCCATAAGTGATAACGATGCACCACAAACAGACGCCATAGAAGATGAACCGTTTGATTCAGTGATGTCCGATACGATACGAATCACATACGGGAAGCGATCTGCTGCAGGAAGAACTGCTTGCACACCACGACGTGCCAAACGACCATGACCAATTTCACGACGTTTAGGGCCAGATTCACGACCTGTTTCACCTACTGAATATGCAGGGAAGTTGTAGTGCAACATGAAGTTGTCAGTTTTAGTACCCGATAAGGTATCAACCATCAAGGCATCACGTGTATTACCTAAAGTGGTGGTAACCAAAGCCTGAGTTTCACCACGGGTAAACAATGCAGAACCGTGCGCACGGTCTAGAACGCCAACCTGTACGTCAAGCGCACGAACGGTTTTGGTGTCACGACCATCAATACGTGGTTTACCAGACAAGATGTTGTCACGTACGGTACGGTATTTAAGATCTTCAAAGAGTTCGTTCAAGTCATCTGCAATGCCAGTTTCGTCATTTTCAGGAACGAATTGCGCAACTGCTTCTGCTTGAAGTGCATCTAATGCAGCATAACGGTCTTGTTTGATCGCAATGGTGTACGCTTCAGAAATTTTTGCTTCAAACGCTTCTTTTAGTTTTGCACGAAGGTCTTCGTTTTTCTCTGGAGCAGTCCAAGTTGACTCAGTTGCACCTGCAGCCGCAGCAAATTCTTTGATCGCTTGAATCGCGATTTGCATTTCGTCATGACCGTAAAGCACTGCGCCTAACATTTGGTCTTCTGAAAGTTCTTTTGCTTCAGACTCAACCATCAATACAGCAGATTCTGTACCTGCAACCACAAGGTCAAGGTCAGATTGCGCCATTTGCTCAAAGTTCGGGTTAAGCACGTATTCGCCGTTGATTAAACCCACACGCGCCGCACCAATTGGGCCACGGAACGGTGTACCTGCAATTGCAAGTGCAGCAGACGTACCTAACATTGCAGCAATGTCAGCTTCCATGGTTTTGTCAGAAGATACAACAGTCGCAGTAACTTGAATTTCGTTGTAGTAACCTTCTGGGAACAACGGACGAATTGGACGGTCAATTAAACGTGAAATTAAAGTTTCTGCTTCAGAAGCACGGCCTTCACGCTTACCATAACCACCAGGGATACGACCTGCAGCATATTGTTTTTCTTGATAGTTAACAGTCAGTGGGAAGAAATCTTGACCCGCTTTTGCTGTTGGTTGAGCAACCACTGCAACCAATACAGTCACGCCACCCATAGTAATCATTACCGTGTTGGCTTGACGCGCTACACGACCAGTTTCAAGTACAACTTGGTGCTGACCAAATTGGAATTCTTTACGAATAATATTAAACATCGACATGTTTTATTTTTTCCTAGTTCTTGTGAACAATTATTCTCGTGGAGACCCCTAAGGTTTGGCATTCACAATACAATTGTTTAGGTAAATGACAAAGCTTAGAAGCCGACCTCACTCGAATGAAACACGATTTTTAAACACAAAGAAGGAGCGAATCATTCGCCCCTTCCACTGATCTAGCCAAGGCTAGATATACTTTAGTTTTCAGTAATACAGCATTCAACATGCAATAGTCCGAAAATAAAAGCTTAAATCGAATTAACGACGTAAACCTAAAGCAGCAATCAATGCGCTGTAACGAGTCACATCTTTGCCTTTAAGGTAGTCAAGTAACTTACGACGTTGGTTAACCATACGGATTAGACCGCGACGGCTATGGTGGTCGTGTTTGTGCTCTTTGAAGTGACCTTGTAAGTCATTGATTTGAGCAGTTAAAAGCGCTACTTGAACTTCTGGTGAACCAGTGTCGTTTTCAGCACGAGCAAATTTAGCGATGATCTCTGCGCGATCTGCGTTTGTTAAAGCCATTCGATTTCTCCGAGATGCTTAATAAAAAGATTTGATACCGATCAATTGATTGCTCAATTGACTGCCGTGCATCACTACAGCAAGGGCATTATTTTAAGGCAAAAACGTGCCGATTGCAAAACAGAACGACAAACAAGCACTTTTAATTTTGAGATGTACCAATAAAAGTATGATTTATGCTAAGGGTATACACATCATGTTAGGTATAAAGTGTCTAAGGAAAATAAATATACAATTGTATATGATTGATAATATGTAATATTTTGCCAACTGCTTTTCATCCACTGGAATATTTTGCCGTTAAAATAAAACAGCCCGAGCATAGCTCGGGCTGTTTTTTGCGCTGTAGTTTCTTGTCTTATTATTCTTATTGTCTTGTTTATTGTGGTTATTTGCGCGTTTTCGCGTCTTATTCTCTGAACATTCCTGTTCTTGCTTTCACGTCCTTGTGTGGTAGATTTTGCCACAATACTAAAGTGAAAGAAGTCGTATTTCTCGTATCTGTTTGTAAGCTTTTTCTTACAACAGGTAAGCATTGTCAGCATTTTGCAAATCACCCAAACTTACAGGCATAAAAAAGCCCTGTAGTCTCTCCCAAAACTACAAGGCTTAGCGGCTGTAAGTTTCCTCTTCTCACTCACGTCCTGTCAGTTCGCTGTCTTTCGACATTTATCGTTATTATTATGCGATTATGCTCAACTATCCCTATTGAGCTTTTTATGTGAAGTCATCTTCTCAAAAAGATCTTGAAATCTCTATGCGCAAATTTCTCGAATCAATGTAAGCCATTTCGTACAAAACCATCTCTTATTCAGTTTTACTTAACAATCCAAAGCGTCATTAATTCTGGCTAATAAACCACTGCTGCGACGGGTACGAATCATCAAAGCTTGCTGCAAAGCTTGCGCATCAACCAACAAACTTACGACTTTTTTAGCACGGGTAATGGCAGTGTAGATCAGCTCCTTACTCAGCAAGTTTTTTGCCGCAGCATCCAACACCACAGCTGTATGAGTAAATTCAGAACCTTGCGATTTATGAATAGTAAGTACAAATGCGGTTTCAATATTTTTAGGTAAGCGTGTTGCAGGCACCCACTTATTTAAACTTGGAAAATATACTTCAAACTGGCGCTGATCATTCTGCTCTCGCATAAAACAGATGCCAATATCACCATTCGACAACCCCAGTTGATAATCGTTATAGGTCATCATGACGGGGCGTCCTGCATACCAATCGCCATGTTTGGTTTGTTTTAACTGTTGCAACAAGCGTTTTTCAATCTGCAAATTCAGTTGTTGTAAACCCAAATGACCATGACGAATTGCGGTTAAAATACGGTAATCATCAAATACATTCACCACATTCTCAACATGCGCTTGAAATGCTGTACTTGATTGTTCCAAGCCCAAAGTATGTGCTTTTAATACCGCTACATAAGCCTGATAACCATACATCAGCTGATCATAATAATGCGCTAAATTTTCCGCTGAAATTTGCCCATTTTGCTGAGGTAAATATTGCAGTTGTAGGGCATCTATTTCGACTTGCTTAAATTGAATTGGCTTTAATTCACCTGCTGCCACGACTTGCTGTTCAAACTCAGCCAAAACCTGTGCAGGAGAATGTTCTTGCTGAATAAACTTCGCCATTGCGCCAATTTTTGCACCTTCAGCAAAACGACGTGTGGTCACTAAATTGACACGGTTATTTGCGAGTTCAGGCACTTGCTGTAAATCGGCCAATACTGTACCGACATCGACTGAAGCCAATTGATTGGCATCGCCCAACAGAATTAAACGTGCCTGCGCAGGAATGGCAGCCAATAACATCTGTGACAGGCTTAAATCCAGCATCGACGCTTCATCGACCACAATCACGTCATAAGGTAGAGGTTGTTTAGCGTGAAAACGTGGCTTGCCTGTATTGCCTAAGCCCAATAAACGATGCAAAGTCACGGGTCGTAATTGACGTAAAGCATCGACATTAAACATTTGTAAAGCTTGACTATTCAAGGCATTTTGCAAAGCTTCATCCATCCGCTGTGCCGCTTTGCCTGTTGGTGCAGCCATCGCAATCCGAATATTTGGCAAAGCTTGATTAAGCACCGCAACAATATGCGCCAAAGTATAGGTTTTTCCTGTACCTGGCCCACCAGTGATAATACTTAAACTTTGAGTTGCCGCAGTCTGTAACGCTTTTTGCTGCTGTGGATCTTGCAATAAATTAAGCTGTTCGGCTTGTAATTCAAAGGACAAAGGCGGCTGCGCCTGAATCCGTAAAATATCGCTAGCAACCTGATGTTCCAGTTTCCAGTAGCGATACAAATACAAACGCTGCCCATCAAATACAAACGGTGCAATTTGTGGATCAGGATTTAAAGCGCTACGCTGCAAGTTCATGTGCAAATGTTGCAATGCCGCCACTTGTTCTGCGGTTGCAGGAATACAGCTATCCCCTTGCTGAATAGCATCGAGTACCTGTTGCATCAAAATTTGCGCTGAAGCATCAAAAGTGACATTGCTAAATGGCGGCTGACATAGGTAATCCATCCACGCCTGCATTGGCGTTTGAGCTGAATTTAAGTGAATATGCTTGTTTTCCACACAGTTATCCTCAAAGTTATCCACAGGATAAGCAATTGTTTTATTAAGTCGATAAGCTGACTTAGCGTTATTTTTTAAGTTCAAAGTAACCCAATATTTGATCTAGTTGCAGAATAAATTCCGCATCTGGCCGCCAATGACAAACCCCTTGCCCTGCTTGCCCCTGCATACCACGCAAATACAAATAACTGGCTCCACCCAAATGTTGCCGAATATCATAATCTTGCAAACGACTGCCCAAATAACGGTGCAACGCCACCAAATACAAGGCCGCTTGTAACCAATAACTCGATTGGGTCATGTTGTGTTCAAGGTTGGTTTTTTCATAATCGCGCTGATCGGCACCCAAATAATTACTCTTATAGTCGGCAATGTGATAACACTGCCCATCAAAATAAACCAAGTCAATTGAGCCTGTCAGATAACGCGCAGTAGCGGCTTCATTT
The DNA here is from genome assembly GCF_013420425.1 of Acinetobacter sp. YH01007. Taxonomy (NCBI): domain Bacteria; kingdom Pseudomonadati; phylum Pseudomonadota; class Gammaproteobacteria; order Moraxellales; family Moraxellaceae; genus Acinetobacter; species Acinetobacter sp. YH01007. The sequence goes on from NZ_VOYC01000003.1 coordinate 134,836, forward strand.
AAATCTTGAATAGGATGTCCCGCATCTTCAAACAATTGCTGAATTGCTTGAATAAATAAGCGCTGATCTGCCAACGCCAAATAGAATGGAAACTCTGATAAATAATGTGCAGTAGATAAGGCGGAAAGCTGGAAAGTATCGTGCAAAGGAGTATTCAACACATCCTTCAGCCACTCGGTCATGTGCGCAAAAATATCTGCTTCCTGTACAGTCGCGCTGCCTTTGGCAGTGTCGAGTTTTGCAATCAAATCTACCAATAACACATCTGAATTAAACTCTTTGTCGTTATGAAAACGGCGTTTGACTTCTTCAAAAATGTCATCATGACTGGCTTGAAAGTCGATATATTCAAAGAGTTTATGTAAAAAACTCCCCGCTTGAGTACCACGCTGAAAATTAGCTTTGATCCATGCAATCGGTTGAGCCACCTGTACGATTTCCTGTTCCGTTTCGACAGGTTCCTGATTGATTTCGTCGGCAGCAGCAGCCTGCTCCTCGCTTGCCAATGCCAAAGTATCGCTACGCATGGCGGCAGGTAAATGTTGTGCCAAGCCACTAAAACTGGTTTTGGTCCGTGGATAAAAGCGACGCTGCGGAAAATCTGCAGCTTCAATCTTAATTTCTTGCACTTGTTCAAGTTGTAATGCTGCCGCCAATTGTGTCAGAGGTGCTTCATCACAGCTCCATGCTGCTGCAATTTCTGCTGAACTTGGCGCTTGTAAACGCCAGACATTTAAACCAGCAGATTTTGGTGCAGCCTCTTTTTTACCTTCTTTTGCAGGCGTAGGCTGTTTTAGCATCGCATAGACCCGATAACTGGCACGGGTGAGTGCCACATACCAAAGCCGATTCAACTCTGCCAAACGGCGCTCACTGTGCTGCTGCATTGCTGTGGCATCTATGTCTTTATGTTTAATGGCAATGATACGTTGCTCAATGCCTTGCTCTTCCTGCGTTGCAAACACCAAAGCAGACTTGTCAGATTTGGGCGGCTGATCTGCCGACATCAAAAAGACCACTTTAAACTCCAAGCCTTTGGACTGGTGAATGGTCATCAATTTCACGCCTGCCGCATTAGAAAGTTTTCGTTCAATTTCCCAATCGCGTTTGGCAGGTGATTCAACTTGCTGTAAATACCAGTAATACAGCATGTAAGCCCCTTGATGGCGTTCACTTTGACGACTCAGCAATTCGGTTAAATGGCGTAAATTCACCACATGCCGTTCATTGTCAAAACTGCGTTTTGCCACCAAATTTTCCCAAATTTTAAATAAGTTCAGGCAGTAATTCCATGCGGTTAAAAAGCCTTTATTGACCCACATTTCCCGAATGCAGTCGAAGTCATAAATAAACTGACCTAACCCCTGTTGCTCAAGTTCAATCAACTGTTGCAGGTTATAACCCAATAAACGTGTCAGTAAGGCACGCTTGACCTTGGCTTCATCATAAGGATGTAAAATTGCAGTTAAAATTGCCGCCACATCTTTGGCTAAAAAGCCTGTAAAAACACTGCGCTGACTACTTCTATTGACCTGAATTCCAATCCGTTCAAGCTCGTATTGGGCTTGATCAAGCTTTTGATGACTGGTCGATAAAATGGCAATATCATCGGCTTGTAAAGCGACTTTGCCTGAAGAGTGATCAAAATATAAATCGCCTGCAATGCCTTGATTTAATAACTCGCGAATTTTTCGTGCAATTTGAATGGACTCATCCTGATCATGTTCCACCGTTACCCAACGCAGCGGTGCGGGATTGGCCTGTTGCCGATCCATTAAAGCAGGATGAGGACGTGAACCTGCAATGACAGGATCATAAATCACTTTTTCACCAAAAGCGGGTTGGCGTTGAAATAACTCATCCACCACACTGACCAGCTCTTTCACTGAACGATGATTTTGTCTGAGTGAATAAATGCGACCTTGCTTTTTCAGCACGTCATCACGGGCATTGTTATAGGTCAGCATATCGCCACCGCGAAAACCATAAATCGCCTGCTTAGGATCGCCCACCATAATCATGCAACCGCGCGCATACCACTTCGGATTACGCCAAATTTGCGCCAGCATGTCGTCTTGATCTTGGTTAGTATCCTGAAACTCATCCACCAAAATCAGTGGATAACGGGTATGCACAAACTGCGCAAAACGCTGCCCACGTTCGCCCTGCAACGCTTCGGCTAAGCTGCGAATTTGTTGGGCAAAAGTGGTTTCCCCTTTTTGCTGTAAAAGTTGCGGTAAACGCTGCTTGACGTGTTGTACCAAATAGAATTTTAAATTGGTATCCACCAATTCAATTTGACGCTCAAAATTAAGTTTGGCATCCACAACTGCTTTAATTTTTCGGATTACAGGATGATCAAAAAAAGCATCTTGCACCTCTTGCGTACATGGCGCTTTCGCTTTGTTAAAAATAGATTTTCTGAGCTTACCGTCTTGATTCAAATATAGTGCAAAGACCGCATTAAACAATGCGGCAAGATGTGAATTAAAATAATGTTCTAAAGGGCTGTGCTTAATTTTTTCAATCAGTTTTGGCAAAGTCACTGTAAATAGTGGCTGCAACCCCTTCTTATCACTCCCCGCGACATAATCGGAAAAATTAAAGCTATATTCACCATCATAATATTCTTTTAATTCTTCAATTTGCGTCATGGTGATACTGGCTAAATTCTGCAACGCCTCTGCTAAATCTTGTACATCCAATTGTGCCTGATCTATGCCCTGAATCTCTGCCGATGCAAAATTCAAACTGGTATTGACCAACCCCTCATAGTCTGCTGCAGATTTCAACCGCCCACATAACAGCATATAGTCCACAACATGCTGAGGCTGTGCCTGAATCCATTCACGCAGCACATCATGCACCAATTGTTCGGTATAGACCGATGCTTGGTCAGTAATATTGGCGCGCTCAATTTTGCCACTTTCAAAGGAAAATTCACGCAATAATTTTTGGCTAAAGCTATCTAATGTTCCTACAAATAGCTCATCCAGTTGCGCACTCACCAACTTCAAACGTGAACTGGCATAGTCCAGTTTTAAACGATATTTCTGCAAAATATGTTTGAGTAAAGGGTCTTGTAGTTGTGTAATTTTCTCTGCAAGGGCACGCTGATCTAAAGACTGGTTTAAACACTGATCGATATATTGTTGGGTTTCAAGCAAACGTGCACGAATGCGACTTTTTAGCTCGGCTGCTGCGGCACGGGTAAATGTGGTCGCAATCACCTGATTAGGCAAATAATCTTTCAGGAAAATCCGCACCATCAAACTAGATAAAGTATAGGTTTTTCCTGTACCTGCCGATGCTTCAATCCAATGCAAGCCTTTAAATTGCATCTCTTGAATTGGGTCATAACAAATTGGGAATGGGCTAGATGAGTTCACGCAGATTCCCCTTGTTTTTGAAGATTTTTCGCAGATTCATAATTTTCAATGATGGGCTGATACAGTCGATGGCTATATTGCTGAAATGCCTCAATCAACAACGGTTCAGTTTCACTGTCTTGAAAAATAAATGACCAGTCTGGGTGATTTTTCTCACTTTCATCAATAAAGCTCCTCCTAGCACCGTCATGCCAATGTTTTACGAAGCTTTCCATATTCAAAACTTGATCGGACTGAGCTTCATCCCACTGAATTTCAAATTCTTTTTTATCTTTCATTTTTAAAACCAAAGCCGCAGGCAATAACACAGGATATTGCTGTGCGTGTTTCCAGAACTCAAACCACTGGGCTAAATACTCGTGTGCTTGCTGTGCATGGATATTGGCAAAATGAATCACCGCATCTTTACACACCACAATCCGCTCTAAATCTTGCTGTTCTGTGTTCTGATAAGCCACCCAGAACAGATATTCCAACCATACTTCGGCATATTTTTTTGGTCTGGCACTCGCTGCCACCACGCTACACCAAAGCTTTGTAGGCTGTTCAGGCACTTGAATACGGATATGCAAATGCGGATTCATTTTCCAAAGCTGTTGCGTTGTTGCGGTTGCCTCATCTGCAAACTGCTGCAGTATGTCACGTAAATATTGCTGTTCTTGCAGTCCCGTTTTAAACGTGGCATTTAAAGTTTTGCCCACAGGTAAAGTATCTTGCAACAAGCTTTCTGCATCTTGCGTGCCATGTTGGAGTAAAAAATCACGCACACTATATTTTTCCAAGCCATTTAAAATCAGTGGCTCATGGTTCATTGCAGCAGTGTCGGATTGTAAATTTTCGACTCCAATCGCTTTTAAATAGGCACGTGCAGGGAAACATACATCTCGAATCCATTGCATACTGTCGAGTACCACCACGTCTTGTGGCAATAATGGATATTCACCAAACCATGCTTCGCGTGGTGTGGTTTCTTGCTGCATTTGTTTGGCAACCCGATACCATTGATCTTTAAAGCGAACTTCACGGCTTTCGGCAAAACGCAGTTGATCAAAAGGTTGCAAACTATGTAAGTGATAAAGAGATTTCAATTGTGCGGGAATCTCGACACCATTCAAATTTAAGCGTGAATCGCTAGCTTCATCGGGATGTTTCACAATCAACTCCAAATGCTGCACAAATTCCTGCACCAGCACGGATGGATCGCGCACCTCGCCATCACTGACATCAAAACCGTTATAAAATAACCAAACACTGTCTTGCGCCAACAATAAACTATCTAAAAATGCCCCTTGATCATCCTCAATGCGTGAACGATCTCCCAGTTGTGGTTTTAATAATTGCATCAAATCAAAAGCCAATTGCTGGTCACGACTTGGGAACACGCCATTGTCCAAATTCAGCATCACAATCAGCTTATACGGCAGTGGACGAATTGCACCAATTTGGCTAAAGGTAATGGCGCCCGATGGACTGGCTTGTTCGAGTTGGGTTTCGAGCTGGGCTGAAATTTCTTGCAGAATATAATCCAGCGGTAAGCTTAAATGACGCAAATCTTGACCCGACTGCACATCAAAATAACTGGCTAAGGTCAGCATACGGTCATGTTTTTGCACCAAACTAAACACCGATACCAACACATCTACCCCTGCATCCTGAAACTCACTCAGGTCTTGCATCAGTTGTTTAAGCCAATATTCCACCGTTTTGGCTTGCCCCAATTCATGCTGAATTAGCCAATCACGGCGCTGTGCAAAATCCTGATAAATTTGAACCAGTTTAAAAATCAATTCAAAATCGCTACTTTGCACATCGGCATAACTTAAAGTGTGCTGAACCACGCAATGCTCTGGCACTGCAACGCCCAAAGCCAAACGATCTAAAGCAAACTTTAAGCTGAACCGATAATCTTGATCATCTGCACTCAGGCTGCGTTTTAAATGCTCGGCATCTAAACCACGTTTAAAACCTGCATTGGCCAACAACTCATTCATGCGCTCAATATTGTTTAAATTCAAGGCATAACGCTGTTGTGTGGCAGCTAAACTCAACCAGTCACCAAACTCCTCAAAGCTAAAACGTCCTTGTACCAACGCTATACGCCCAACCACCGCACGCCAAGCATTGTGAATATCTAAAGAGCTGATACCTGCTATTTGAATAGGCAAATACACACTATCTTGACTGAGTTGATGCCCTAAAGTAGCTTGATTCTGCTGTGCTTTTTGTTGTCCTTTCTGATAGAGATCACGCTCACTTGGCGGTGCAGCAAATACGCTGCGAATTAAAGACTCTTGTTCTTTGAGTTTCGGACTCAATACCAAAATATCACTGGCTTGGCGGCTGTCATCTTGTCCTAGCCATGCAATTAAACGATCTTTGAGTACCTCAAGCTGACGTAAACTTGAATGACACACATGAATTTGCAATGACTCATCGGCAGGATCTAAGTCATACGCCTGCGCGACTGGCTCAACCAAATTCAATACATCCGATTGAATTTTACCCAGTAAATGCTGCGGCTCTTCTTCAGGGAAAAGATCATACCACTCGCCTTCATCACCACTTGACAACGCCGCCAATAAAGAAAAGTGATCACGTGCCTGTTTACCAAAGCGTGTCAGCAAAGGATGATGTGACTCGCGCATATCGGCATTAAATTCGCCATTATATTTTTTGATATATGCAGCAATATCATCATCACTTACGGTTTTATTTTGACTTTCCATCTCACGAATAAAACGACTTTTGATTCGCGCATCCATGTTTAATTTCCACTTAGGATCGACCATGTCTGCCCAATATTCTTGCGATGGGTTGTAATGCAGAATAAAAATATCCATATACTGCGCCAAACGGCGGATAAACAGCAACTGACTTGGCGGCAAATCCAATAAGGTAAAAATCACCAACTGTTTGGGTAATTTGTTAATACACGAATTTGGATTTTCAGGCTCGCCCAAAGCTTGCCAAAATTGCAGATCAATCTCCTGCATTTTTTCAAAATCTGCATGAAAAATATGCAACCACAACCAACTTTGCCATTGCTCTAACTCTTCGGCCTGCTCTTGAGTAAATGCGGCTATTTCCAATGCCGCTTGTTTTTCTTCTTCACTCTCAAAGTTTTTAGGGATATAAATTTGCTGCTTTAAATTCAGGCGTTTTTGCTGTCCCCAAACCGCCAACCAATTGCTTTGGCATTGGCAGACACCTTCGCAGCCTTTTTGACAAAAACCACGATAAACCATGTAATTGCTAAATAAACGTGAAACTTTATCTGCCACCCAATACAGCATGTTTTGCTTTTTGAGCTGCTTTTCTAAACCCTGTGACAATTGCTCTGCGCTGTCATAAATTCGCTGAATCAAACGATGTAAAGCATGCTCGGCAGGAAGTGGGTTTTGTTCGTGTTGTATCCACGGTTGCAAGTCATAAAACACACGCCATTGCATCACAATACGCGGAATATTTGCCTGACGTACCCGATCTTTATCGTCTAAAACTGCCTGATAAGCCGCCCATTGAAAGGCACGAATACGATGATGAAATTCAGTATTGGCACTAATGCCTTTTTGTTCAGCAATTTTTTCCGTTAGCCACTTTTCGACTGCCACCGAAGGCACAATAAAATGCTGAGTTTGTAGCACCTGAAGCGGATTCGATGTCGGTTGACGTATGGTTTTCAGCATTTCATTGACTAAAACTTCTATACGTTGGCTTTGTATGACATGAATCGCCATAAGGTATCCTTTAATTTATTTTGAATAAGAATGTACTAAATGTACTAAAAGGCTGTTGATCGATCACTTGCCCCAAGCACAACAAAAGAATAAAGATTATTGGCTATACACTTACAACGGTGTATGCCACTTTACAAGCATACTTTTATTGCCTACTTTATTCAAAAAGTGCTTTGAATAAAGTGGTTTAATTTACCAAACAGCATACGATTATCCGCCATTTTAAGGTTGTACCTATGATAAAAAGAGAGACTATTCCAGACAGTATTGATCCAAGCCTAGACTTGGAAATGATTCGTGCAGAATGCCTAGAACTGGTCAAAAAACGTGCCTACTTTTCTGCAGGTGCAGCCGTCATTCCTGTGCCGTTTTTAGACGTCGTCATTGATGTGGGCATCTTGTCGCAACTGATTCCAGAAATTAATGCACGTTTTGGCTTATCTCCTGAACAAGTCAGCGTGTACGATCCTGAAACCCGAAAAGTCCACTGGAGCGAATTGCGTAAACGCGGTGTGGAGTTTTCAGGCTTAGTCGTGGCGCGTACTGCAGTAAAAAAATCCCTGAATAATGTCGCAGCCAAGTACATCACCAAACAAGTGACCAAGTTTATTCCATTGGGTGGACAAATGGTGGCAGCAGGTTTGGGTTATTTTATTATGAAAAAAATTGCCGAAACACATGTTGAAGAAAGCTATAAACTAGCAAAAAGCATTCAGCTTAAACAAGCCAAAGTTGTAAATGCATAGGGTCTGTTGATCATTCACCTATGTTTTTGGTGTGAGAGATATATCTCGCAAGATTTTTTAGCTGATATAAGGCATGAGGCAGGAAGTTTAGTCATTCTAAATGACTGACTCATAACGCAATAGCAGCAAAAAATATGCTCGCCCTGAAAGGCAGATTATTCTGCCTTGAGTTGTTTCAAGATAGTTCTTAAAATTTCCAAACGTGCTGCATTTTTGTCATTACTCGGAATGATGTGCCACGGTGCATATTCGGTACTGGTACGTTGCAACATATCTGCCGCAGCCACCAAATAATCATCCCAACGGCTGCGGTTACGCCAGTCTTCATCTGTAATTTTAAAGCGCTTATGTGCAGTTTCCTGACGTGCTTTAAAACGCAGCTCCTGCTCATCTTTACTAATGGCTAACCAAAATTTAATGACAACAGTTTGATGGTCATTTAAGTCTTTTTCAAAGCGGTTGATTTCGTCATAAGCACGTTGCCATTCCAGTGGGCTAATCAAACCTTCTACACGCTCCACCAATACCCGCCCATACCAAGAACGGTCAAAAATATTGATTTTTTCTTCAGGCAGAATTTTTGTCCAAAAACGCCACAAATAAGGACGACTAATTTCAAAGGCTTCAGGTGCGCTAATGGTGTAAATTTCGTATTCACGCGGATCCAGTTTTTTTACAATCCGTTTAATCGCGCCGCCTTTGCCTGCTGCGTCCATTCCTTCAAAAACAATGCTGACATTACGGTTATCAAAACGCAGTGCATCTGCCACTTTTTTCGTGAGTTTCTTTAACTCCGCTTTATAATCATCATCATTGACCGATTCAGATACAGGGTTAAGCAAAACTTCTGGAATTTCTGCAGCTTGCCAAGTGATGCCCGAACTGGTCGGATGCACAGGACAATGCTCTAAGGCACGTAAAATATGCTGTGCAAATTGTTGATCGCGGATGGTTTCATCTTCGCAATCAATCATAATCCAGTCATCGGTAAAGCGTTGGCGCAGCTTCTGCAAGCTGTCATATTGCTTTTTATTGCGCCAATCCAAACCGTGCAATTTATGCCAATGCACTTCGCTCGGTTCCATATCATCCAGTCGTTTTTGTAGTGATTTCCACGATAAATCGAACCAGATTTTAATGACATCCACATGGTTATTTTTTAAGTCTTCTTCATAGGCACGCATTTTTTCGACATAGTTATCAAACATGGTGTCATCAATTTGTTTAGACACATGCATGGCTGTGCTTAATAAGTCACTATACCAATTGCCAAACATCACCATTATTTGACCTTCGGCAGGAATAAAACGTGCATAAGGCTGCCAAAGTGTCTGTTTGGGATTAAACGGGTGTGGCGCATCGGCTTTTACCCTTAAATAACGCGGATCGACCCACTCCCTAAGTTGTTTGACCGACTCTCCTTTCCCCGCCAATTCAATGCCGCTCACTAAAATCAGCAAACTTTTGGCATTTTTTTCACCTTTGGTATTTTTTAAAGCATATTGGGCTTCAATTAGCTCGACTGAAAGTTGTTCTTCTTCCATGAGTTTAAATTCAGTATGTGCTTGTGACATCATCTACCCTATTGTTGTGTTATTTAAGCTCTGCTGATCATTCGTCTATATTTACGATATTAGAATGAGCGACAGACTTTGATCAGTATACGAATATCGACCCATTTTTTAACAACTTTTCGCGTATTTTTGTAGATTAATCTCACACACTGACCTTTGCCGTTTGGAATTCTGTGTAATTTGTCATAGCGACGAGATCAAACTCACATTAAGATTTGCCCATTCAACTCAATAATGAGACACCCTATGTCTAAACTTGCTGCTTTAGATGAGCTGTTAGAACTGTATTATCAATTTAAATATCATAAAAATCCTATGCTTTTTCAACGCTTACAAGATGTTCAAGCATGGCAAAAACAGCGTATGCAACGCACCCATGCCACACAGTTTGCCGAAAAGCACAATGTCTTGATGGCTGAATATTTTTTAAACCGCTTATATGGCGGTCCAGATTTTGACGCTTTGGCAGGTCAAATTGCTCGCCTACTGAAATATGCACACAAAGCTGAAAAAATCATCCCTGAAAATGCAATAAAAACAGGGACTTCTGGGGTAAGTCTGGCGATTTTGGCAGTGCAGTTAGATGAACAAGTCGCGATACAATTGCTACAGGACTATCCTGAAAATATGCCTTTAAATGATGAGATGATGCGTCTGACTTATTTAAAGCTCGATCAGGGCGAAGCACGCTTAAAACAATTAAATATGTTGGATGAACTGGGTAAAAACCTAGATAAATATATGCGCTCTTTTGTGGTCTATACCGCTTTTAAAATGTGTAAAGGCGCGGCGCAAAAATACAGTTTTCAAATTATGTATGAGTTTATGCAAGATGGCTTTTTAGCCATGAAACCATTAAAGTCCGCAGAGAAATTTGTGAAGCAATTTACTACCACAGAACGGGAAATTATTGCCAAAGTACATGCAGGTGATTTACATCCATTTTCATAATCCCAATGTGTGAAATAACCAACACTTATTCAGCACACTTACGCTATCTTTGGTTTTTTCTGTATATTATTCATAACAATTGCATGATGATTACTGTACAAGTGCTTAGAATCTGTCATCATGCATACACTGCAGCCTTAAGCCTTTTTATCCTGAGGAGTGACTCCAATGTCGAATGAAAATCAAACGCCTACCGCTACTCCCGAGTCGGCACAACCAACAGACAAAGTGAGTCCATTCTTAACCGAACCTCTACCGCAAGGCGCTCCACAAGGTCAGCAACAATCTTTAGAACAAAAATTAACGGATACACCTGTTACGGGTTCAGTGCCAAAATATAATTTGCCGCGCGGTGCCAACACAGGCAATGTCGGTGCAACCACACACTTCGGCTACCAAACCGTCAGCAGTGAAGATAAAGCCCAGAAAGTCGCAGAAGTCTTCCACTCGGTTGCAAGCAAATACGACATTATGAACGACTTAATGTCATTTGGTATTCACCGCTTATGGAAACGCTTTGCGATTAATATGTCAGGTGTACGTCGTGGTCAGCGCGTACTGGACATTGCAGGCGGTACGGGTGACTTAGCCAAAGTCTTTAGCCGTGAAGTTGGCCCTACAGGTCATGTGGTACTGTCAGATATTAACGAATCTATGCTGAATGTTGGCCGTGACCGTCTAATTGATGCAGGCTGTACCAATGTCGATTTCGTGTTGGCGAATGCCGAAACTTTAGAACCATTTGAAGACAACAGCTTTGACTTACTGACTATTTCATTTGGTTTACGTAACGTGACCGATAAAGATGCAGCTTTGGCAGCGATGTACCGCGTACTCAAGCCGGGTGGTCGTTTATTGATTTTAGAATTTTCAAAACCAGTATTTGAACCGTTCTCAAAACTCTACGATTTATATTCATTCACAGCATTGCCATTGATGGGTAAAATTGTCGCAAACGACTCAGAAAGCTACAAATACTTGGCTGAATCTATTCGTATGCACCCAGATCAACGCACTTTAAAAGGCATGATGGAACAGGCAGGCTTCCAAAACTGTGATTACCACAACCTGACTGGTGGTATTGTTGCCGTTCACCGTGGTTTTAAACTCTAAGGCGTACCGCAATGTGGTCAATTCTCGCCCTTGGTGCAGTTGAGAAACTGATTCATCATGTTATTGATTTGGATGCGATTACTCGCATCCAGCTCAACCAACTACACGGCAAAATGTTGCGTGTGGTGCTCGATTCGCCACAGCTTTCTGTAGATGTCTTTTTTGATGACAACAAAGTTCGTTTAGAACCTACTGCAACAGGTCACAGCGAGCAGCCTTCTATTTTTGAGCATGAGAAGCGCTCTAGCTTCGCAAGGTTTGATCAAGCGCAAAATATCAGCCCCGCAACGACCACTTTGCATGTTAAAAATGTGGTGCAATTGCTCAAACTGTTGCTATCCGATGAAGTGGGCAATATTCCCCTACAAGGTGACTATCATCTTTTACAAGATATTCAGCGCATTATGCAGCAGGCTGAACTAGACTTGGCCGCACATTTAAGCCCTTGGATTGGTCCTGCTTTGGCTCATGAAGTTGGCAAAATTCAGCTTGCACCCAAGCATTTAAAACGCAGTCTACACAGCCATTTGTTCTTTGCTGAAGATGCCCTAAAAGAAGACAGTGGTCTATTTGCCCCACGCTGGCAAATGGATGACTTACAACAAGACACGCGCATTTTTCAACAAAATTTAGACCGCGCCGAAGCCAAAATTCAACAGCTACAAGCGCAGCTTGATGCACAGCCAGATACCGCTTCTGACACCTTAAACTCCACTCAACCCTAGGGAATAAGTCTTTATGATTCCGCACGTTTCACGTTTACTCGAACTTTGGCGCATTGCCGCGCACTATAGACTCGACACGTTGTTTCCTGCGGAAGAACTACCAGAAAAGGCACGTCATGCGCTCAGTTTTATTCGCATGCACCCTGCGGCTTGGTCAAGTAAAGAACGTAAAAACCCGCTGAAGCTCAAAGAAGCTTTAGAAGAAATGGGACCATTGGCAATTAAACTTGGGCAATTGCTGTCTACGCGTCGTGACCTGATTCCGCCTGAAGTTTTACAGCAATTGGTGTTGCTACAAGACCGTGTCAAACCATTCGGTTCTGACGTGGCACAAATGCGAATTCAGCAATCGCTCAAGGCAGACATCAACACCCTGTTTGCCCGTTTTGATGAGCAACCTTTAGCAGCAGCCTCCATTGCGCAAGTCCATACCGCTGCCTTGCATGATGGTCGTGAAGTCGTCGTTAAAGTCACCCGTCCCGATATTCGCCAGCAAATTCTACAAGATTTTGAAATTCTGGAATGGCTCGGTGCAGCACTGGAAAAACGTCTGGAAGCGGCACGCGCTCTACATTTATCTGAAATTATTCAGGACTATCGTCAAATTATTCTCAACGAACTGGATTTGACCTTAGAAGCGGATAACACCCGCCGCATGCGTCACTACTTTACAGGCTCAAGCATGATGTACGTGCCTGAAGTCTATATGGACAGTAAAGATGTGATGGTGGCAGAGCGCATTACAGGTGTGCCAATTTCCGACACGGCAACCTTTGATCGTTTGGGTATGGATCGTGCCGATTTGGCAGAAAAAGGCCTCACGATTTTCTTTACCCAAGTGTTCCGTGACAACTTTTTCCATGCCGATATGCATCCTGGCAACGTCTTTGTGGAAACCATCAATCCGAATAATCCGCGTTTTATTGCGCTAGATTGTGCGATTATGGGCGAGCTGTCCAAGCATGACCAAATGACCGTAGCACGTATGTTGCTGGCGGTGATGAACAGCAACTTTATGCAGCTGATTCAAGTGGTACACCAAGCTGGCTGGATTCCACCGGGCACAGATCAAGATGCTCTCGCCCGTGAAATGCGCCGTACTGTCGGGCCAATGGTGTCTAAACCGATGCACGAATTGGACTTTGCAGGCATTCTGATTCAGGTCATGGATATTGCACGTCGTTTCCATTTGGAAATTCCACCGCAATTGATGCTACTCCTGAAAACATTGGTGCATGTTGAAGGCTTGGGCACAGACTTATATCCAGAACTGGATATCTGGAAACTGGCAAAACCAATTTTAACGGATTGGATTAAAGCCAATATGAATCCAGTCAAAAATGTCAAAGAAATTGGGCAGCAAATTCCCGACCTGTTACTGGGTGCGCAAGACTTACCAAGTTTAATGATTGACAGTTTAAATGGTTTAAAAAACCAATCGGCTTGGCATTCCAAACAATTGCATGAATTACAAAGCATGCGTCTACAAATGGAACATCAGCAAAAACGCAGCTGGATTTTTGGCAGCATTATGGCCATTTTCCTCTCCATTGCGATTATTGCACCGTGGTATGTCTCTATTGTTTTAATCGCGTTGGCAAGTTTCTTGGCGATTTGGCGTATAGCTAAATAAAGCCACATTGCTTGATAACAAACTGATTAGACGATAAAAAAATTAGAAAGCCTGTTTTAAAGCAGGCTTTTTTATCACGCTGATTTTCTCTAACTCATCCTAAAAACTACCGCATGACTCATCAGTCACCAAATGATGCCTCTCGCCATTGTTGCAAAAATCACCACGCCTACAATTAATGCACATTTGTAGCGTTATAGATCAAGCATGACTCAGCTTTTGCATAAACGTGCCCCTGCACTCAGTATTCGCGCAGGACATCTGGCACGCCAACTGATTGAACAAGAAGGCTTACATGCCCAACACGTCGATATTATTCCAGGTGCAGCAGGCGGCCCCAAAGGTATTGGCATTCAAGGCTTAGACCAAGCTATTTTTGGCGAGTTTTTTGCCCAAGCCCCAAAGCGTCGTACTGTGGTCGGTTCTTCAATTGGCAGTTGGCGCTTTGCCAGTATTTTGGCGTGGGGCGCAAAACAAGGCACTGAACGCCTGTCCGATTTATATACCAACTTGTATTTTCATAAAAAAATGTCGCGCCAAGAAGTCGCTGAGATTTGTCAAAATATGCTGTTTGAACTGATTCAGGGACAGCAACAACAACTGATTCAGCATCCTGACTATCACCTCACGGTCATTTCCGTCAAAGCTCAACATATTTTCCAAAGTGACCAAGCCTTGCCTTTGCTAGCATCTGTGGCTGGAATTATTGGTAGCAATGCCATTGCGCGCAAACATAACCGCTTATTTATGCAACGCGTCATCAGCCAACCTGCGCAAGGTCAGCAGTTTATGGTAGAGGATGATTTTGTCACCCATTACCAAGCCCTGAATGAGCAGAATGTCGCACCGTGGCTGCTCGCCTCAGCGTCTATTCCCGGGGTGATGTCTGCTATTCGTGACATTCCTGATGCGCCCGTGGGCAGTTATCGGGATGGTGGCTTAATTGACTACCATCTAGATTTACCTTACCAAAGTCAGGGCATTGTGCTGTACCCACACTTTACCGACAGCATTACCCCTGGCTGGTTTGATAAAATGTTGAAGCATCGTAAAGCCAATCCTGAAAATCAGGCCCGGACACTCTTGCTATCACCTTCGGCAGAATATTTAAGCAGCTTGCCTTTAGGCCGTTTGCCCGATCGTAAAGACTTCACCTTAAAAGGTTTAGATCAGGCACAGCGCATTCGCTTATGGAAACAATCGGTGGCAGAAAGTCAGCGTTTGGGCGATGAATTTCTGGAAATGGTGGAAAAACAAAACTTCCCTCAATTTATGCAAACGCTTTGACAGTACAAATCTGGCAAGATAATTTAGGTAAATTGTCTTGAATCACGTACACTATAGGGACGATGCAAAATCGTGCGCTCAGAAAATAGCGTCCATACAATTTAAATTAATTTTGGTGAACAACTCATGAATAACTTGCAATGGCTCGATGAAGTAAAATTTAACGAACAAGGATTAGTGCCTGCCATTGCACAGCATCATCAAACAGGACGTGTGTTGATGGTGGCGTGGATGAACCGTGAAGCCTTGGCACTGACTGCCGAAAAAAATCAGGCGGTGTATTTTTCACGTTCACGCAATAAATTGTGGCACAAGGGTGAAGAATCTGGACACTTTCAAACTGTGCACGAGATTCGTCTGGACTGCGATGCCGATGTGATTATCCTGCAAATTGAACAACATGGTGGAATTGCTTGCCACACAGGGCGTGAATCTTGTTTCTATCGCAAACTCACCGCCAATGGTTGGGAAATTGTAGATGCACAGCTGAAAGACCCGAATCAAATTTATGGTGAACAAGCCGCCAATGCTCACACCTTAGCCATGAGCCAATCAAAGGCACAAGCTGAACAGGTTGAAGTTTTGGCTTATTTAGGGCAAATGATGAGCGAGCGCAAAACCGCTAATCCTGACTCATCTTATGTAGCCAAGCTATACCATAAAGGCTTGAATAAAATTTTGGAAAAAGTCGGTGAAGAAACCGTGGAAGCAATTATTGCCGCCAAAGATTTCAACACCGAAGCCAATGCCAACAACAAAAATGACCTGATTTATGAAGTGGCCGATTTATGGTTCCACAGCATTGTCATGTTGGGTTATTTCGATATTGAACCGCAAGTGGTACTGAATGAATTGGCTCGTCGTCAAGGTTTATCAGGCTTGGTTGAAAAAGCCAACCGTAGCCATTAACGCGAAAAGCCAACCCTGATCTGTGTCTGTAATCACCAAGCCTCGCCCGACCTATGAGCAAGCCACTGCTATAGATAATGCACGTCTGGGCAAATCTTTTAAAGTGATTGCCTATGCAGGTACAGGTAAAACCACGACCTTACAAATGATCAGTGATGCCATGCCAGAACGGCGTGGCATGTACTTGGCATTTAACAAAGCCATTGCCGCAGAAGCACAAAGTAAATTTCATCGTCAGGTCGATTGTCGTACATTTCACTCGCTTGCATATCGCAGCGTTCCACGTGGAGTCACCGACAAATTACGCCTACCCCGTTTAAGTCCAAGTTTTATTGCCAAAGAGTATCGTTTAGAACCGATTACCCTTAGACGTATGATGGGCGGACGCTATGAAAAATATGTGTTGATGCCAAGTCGTTTAGCCAGTTTGGTGGCCAATGCCGTGAGTCATTTCTGCTCGACCAGTTCGCAATACCCTGCCCCACGACATTTACAAGCACCCAGTTGGTTGCATCCAGATGACATCGACACCTTACAAAAGCATCTTTATCCTGCGGTAGAACGACGCTGGTTGGAGTCAATTGACCCGAATCATCAGGCAGGCATTGGACACGATATTTATCTGAAACTTTGGGCCTTGTCTGAACCCAACATTCCTGCCGATTATGTGCTGTTTGACGAAGCTCAAGATGCCGACCCGCTCATGCTGGGCATTTTACTCAAGCAACGTAATACTCAAGTGATTTATGTGGGCGATGCGCATCAGCAAATCTATGCTTGGCGTGGTGCAATCAATGCCATGCAGCAATTACCTTTGCCTGAATCACGACTGACCACATCGTTCCGTTTTGGTGAAGAAATTGCCCTGACCGCCAATGCCATTTTAGGTGGGCTGAATGAAACCGTGCCACTCTTGGGCAATCCAGAATTACATTCCAAAGTGGTCAACAAACCGCATACCAAAATGCGTGATGCGATTTTATGCCGTACCAACGCCCGTGCCATGGAACTGCTACTGGCAGGTTTAGTGCATGGCGATAAAGTCAGTCTGCAAGCCGACCATGTGCGCTTAAACCGTTTTGTGGATGCTGCCGCGATGCTCAAACAAGGCAAACGTGTGACCGACGTTCCAGAACTGGCATGGTTTAACTCTTGGCATGATGTACATGAATATTGTGAAACCAACGATGGCAGCGACATTAAACCTTTGGTCAAACTGGTGGATGATCATGGTACTAATCCACTCAAACGGGCGTTGGCAAAAATCACCCCAATTGACCAAGCCGACTATATTATTTCGACAGCGCATAAAGCCAAAGGTTTAGAATGGAATCGGGTACATATTGAAGACGACTACCAATTTAAACTGAACGACAAAGAGCATAAAATTAGCGATGAAGAATTAAGATTACTGTATGTGGCATGCACACGTGCTAAAGTCAGTTTAAATATTCATCATATTTACGATTTGGTACAACAACTGAAAATAAAAATGCCGACATCGTTACGCAAAGCGGTGGGGTAATTGCAGCAGGTGCGCTATGAAAATTACATCGGTTCATTTCAGACACATCACCCATTTTGCAGACCTAAAACTCGAACTCAATTATCACGATCTTCCCATCACCCTTATTTTAGGAGACCAAAGTGCGGGGAAGACTTCGCTATTACGCTTTAGTTATCAGGCACTAACCTGGTTTGCTGCACGTTATAAAGATTTACGCACTGCGGGCTTGGTCATGCAAGATCAAGATATTATGCAAACGCGCTTACAAGCAAAAATTGATGTGTGTGTGGAGATTCCAGCAGAAATAGGCAGTTTGGCAGAATCAAGCAACACGCAAATTGAAAGCACCCAACATTGTGACTGGCAATTATATAAAACCCTGAATAGTAGCGGCGTAGGAGTAAGCAAAGCAGAAACCGCCAAGCTTGAAAAAATGGTGCAGCTCTATCAACACGCCATTAAACACGACCCGATGCAGGGACTACCGCTGATTGCCTACTACCCTGCAGAACGCTTCGTGAATGAAGTCAATTTACTCAATAAAAATAATCCGCTGATTTTACAACCTGGACATGCCTACGAAATTGCCGCGATTCCATTCACGACATTCACTCGTTTTTTTGAATGGTTGCGGGAAATTTCCGATATTGAAAATGCCCAAAGTGCGCAGCTTTTACACAAGCTATATCAGCAACAACAAAGCGAACTCGCACAAACCCTGAATCAGTCCTTATTGCATGCCTATACCCAAATGCATGCACCGAGTTTACAAGCACTGAAAGATGCCTTACAAATCGTGCTGCCTGAAATTGAAGACCTATATCTACAACATCTGCCTAAATTACAACTCATGGTGCGCTGTCAGGGCAAAGATATGCTGTATCAGCAATTGTCGAACAGTCAGCGCAACTGGATTGCTCTGGTAGGCGATATTGTACGTCGCCTCTGTTTGCTAAACCCAAACAGTTTGTATCCGTGTCGCGAGGGAGATGGTATTTTGTTGATTGACCAGATTGATCATCAGCTCGATCAACAACAGGCCGCACAAATACTGACCCGTTTACATCAAGCTTTTCCGCGCTTACAAATTATTGCCACAGGCAACCGCAGCGAACTTTTGGAACAAGCGGAACGCTTTCAATGTTTAAAACTGGAACATCAACAGCTGCATCCCATCGCATGGCAAAGTTTACAACCGCAGTTTGCAGAAATTTATGCTGATGTGCTAGAAACCACTCACACGACAGAAGACGTCAGCCTACAAGAACAAAACCCAACACAATTAGGCACGGCTGAAATTTTGCAGCAGATTCAAAACCATTTAACTGCCGAACAAAAACAGGAATTGCTGCAACGCTTACAGCAATTGGATAGTGAGCCAACACCTGATCAATTGCCTGAATCTTAATTGCCGAAGTCTTTCAAGGCATACTTGGCCAAAAAGCAAGGAAATACTTTATCCCGCATATAACAGACGGTATATAATGACTTTG
Organism: Acinetobacter sp. YH01007; assembly: GCF_013420425.1. Taxonomy (NCBI): domain Bacteria; kingdom Pseudomonadati; phylum Pseudomonadota; class Gammaproteobacteria; order Moraxellales; family Moraxellaceae; genus Acinetobacter; species Acinetobacter sp. YH01007. The sequence goes on from NZ_VOYC01000003.1 coordinate 153,900, forward strand.
CTGTATGCAAAAAAAATTGATGTTGTTTTATTCATGTAATAAAATCAGATTAATTTTGAACTTTTATAGTAAAATCCGATTTTGCTGTAGTTTTTAAAGTTGCGCAATACAACTTTTTTTATACCTTGAATAGTGTCTATTGACCTTTCAAACACGGTGAATGCTGTAAAAATGCAGCAGATGCAGATCAACTTCATCCATAGTTCAACTAGGTTGTAGATTGACGCATCTAAATATTTTTAACACAGCTTTAACCAAACCAAGCACAACCTTATTCGCTGCATCGTCAGCGAAAGATCAGCATATTTTTTGCTGCTTGAGCCGCCTAGCCATGTAAAATTATTTTTGCATGATCTTGTTTTGAGTTTAAGTTGCGACAATACGCTCATCAAAACAATAGACTACGTGTTTACTGACACGACTGATTGGCTTTCAAGATTGAATCTTTTGGATGGTGTGTTGCTGTCCTGTAATCCTTGGAAGATAAGATTCATCCTTTAGGTTTTCAACCTATTCACGACAATGGATATGAGTGTGCTACCGATTATTATATTGTTACCGTTAGTACTGGGCACAACCCTTGTCTCGTGGCTGAAACAATTTTCACGCGGGGTAACGGCTTTAGGGGCGATTGGCGTCAGTCTGAGCAGTCTTATTCTGCTCCTGACTCAAGCAAAAGCAGTCTTTAATGGCGAAACGATCATTCAAACATGGTCTTGGCTGCCACAGTTGGGGATTGATTTAAGCTTTCGTCTAGATGCGCTTGGTTTATTATTCTCCTTGCTGATCACGGGGATCGGCACACTCATTTTTATTTATGCCTATTATTATTTAAGTCCACAAAACTCGCTCAGTAAACTCTATGTTCTCCTCATGCTGTTTATGGCTGCCATGTTGGGAATTTCGCTCTCCAATAACCTGATTTTGTTGCTGACTTTTTGGGAACTGACCAGTATTTCCTCTTTCTTATTGGTGGGTTATTGGAGCAATTACGAGGCAGCACAACGCGGCTCACGTATGGCACTGACCATTACAGGCATGGGCGGACTCGCCATGCTCGGTGGTTTTGTGTTATTGGCGCAAATCACAGGCACCTATCAAATTGACCAAATCTTAATGATGACTGAACAAATTCAAAGTCATCATTTATTTGTACCAACTTTATTGCTGATTTTATTGGGTGCATTTACCAAAAGTGCGCAATTTCCGTTTCACTTCTGGCTACCCAATGCCATGGCTGCACCCACGCCTGTTTCTGCCTATCTACATTCGGCAACGATGGTCAAAGCAGGGATTTTCTTGCTGGCGCGCTTATTGCCAATTTTTGCAGGCGCAGCGTTATATCACAACCTAGTCACCTTTATTGGTCTATTTACCCTGTGTATGGCAGCATTCTTTGCCATTTTCAAAGAAGATTTAAAAGGCTTATTGGCGTATTCCACCATCAGTCATTTAGGTCTGATCATGTGCTTACTCGGCATTGGTTCACCGTTAGCAGTAGCTGCTGCAATTTTCCACATCATCAACCACGCCACCTTTAAAGCGGCCCTGTTTATGATTGCAGGAATTATCGACCACGAATCAGGCACACGTGATTTACGCAAACTTAGTGGCTTATGGCAACTATTACCCTTTACCGCCACCCTCACTATGATTACCGCGGCTTCTATGGCTGGCGTACCGTTGACCAACGGCTTTTTGTCCAAAGAAATGTTCTTCACTGAACTGGTAGCAAACTTATCTGGCCCTGTACTGTTGGTTTCTGCAATTGTTGCGACACTGGCGGGTATTTTTGCAGTGGCCTATTCAATACGTTTGGTACACGGCGTTTTCTTTGATGGTCCAATTGGTAAAGATGTCCCAAACAAAGAAGCTCACGAACCTCCGTTTGGCATGCGTGCACCCGCAACTTTATTGGCTGTTTTATGTATTTTAGTCGGCTTGATGCCTGCCTTATTGGTCGAGCATATTGTCAATAGCACGACTCGTGCCAGTACCCAACTGTCGCAGTTTGAAGGCACACATCTGGCAATTTGGCATGGCTTTAATCTTCCCCTGCTGATGAGTGTTATTGCACTGCTTGGCGGGATCATTTTCTATTTCTCGCTCGCCAAAGGTGGAAAAATCCGTGAAATTGACCTCGACCCACATTTAGGTCAATTCCAAGGCAAACTGCTGTTTGAATTATTCTTAAAACATTTGCTACAAGTTTCACGCAAAATCAAACGTAAAACCGAAAATGGTTCACTGCAAAGCTATTTGGTGTGGATCATTGCTTTTACGGTATTCATGGTCGCGCTACCATTATTCAATCAGGGATTAACAACTGGCACACGTGAACTCACACATGCGCCTATGATTGCCATTGTTTTATGGTTATTGCTGTTCTCTGCCTGCTGGATGATGCTGTGGTTCCACCATGAGCGCATCAAAGCTGTCTTAATCAGCGGTGCAGTTGGCTTGGTCGTCACCATGATGTTTGTCGGACTGTCTGCTCCCGACTTGGCACAAACTCAAATCACGGTTGATGTCGTCACCACTGTTTTATTGCTGATGAGTCTATCGCTGCTCCCACAATTGACCCCGTATGAATCTAGCCGTTCACGTCGTTGGCGAGATGCCTTCATTGCGATTGGTGGCGGCATTGGTATCGGCTGGATTGCGTGGCTGGTTATGACTCGCGACCACAATTCAATTTCATGGTTCTTTAATCAGCAATCCATTCCACTCGGTGGCGGAACCAACGTGGTCAACGTCATTTTGGTGGACTTCCGTGGTTTCGATACCTTTGGTGAAATTACCGTCTTGGGCATTGCTGCGATTGGTACGCTGTGTTTAATGGATGGTATGCGTGCGCACGGCACTATCATGACCCAAGGTTTAACCTATCGCTTTAATCCTTCACCGTTGATGCTGCGGATTACCGCCTCATGGATTTTACCTATCGCCCTTGTGGTCAGCCTGTATATTTTCTTGCGCGGTCATAACTTACCAGGCGGTGGCTTTATTGCGGGCTTAATTACCGCAATGGCGTTGATCATCCAATACATTGCGCTTGGTCAAGACCACACCGAACAAATGCTCAAAGCTAAATCTGGACGTTTATACGAAATCTGGATTGGCGTGGGTTTAAGTATTGCAGGTCTGACAGGACTTGCCGCATGGTTCTGGGGACGTCCATTCCTCACCAGCGCACATATTTATGTCAATCCTCCGATTATTGGTGAAATGCACCTCGCTTCGGCTGCCTTATTTGATGTAGGCGTGTATGTCACGGTGGTTGGTGCGGTAATGTTGATGATTTCTGTCTTGGGCGACTCACGTCACTCAGGCATGTCTGGCCCACTTCCAAAGGAGTAATGCAATGATTAGTATTGAGTTTTTAATTGCGTCTGCCATTGGAATGTTAGTCGCGACAGGAATCTATTTAATTTTACGTGCCCGTACCTTTCCTGTGGTTTTGGGCTTGGCGATGATTGGTTATGCCGTCAATATTTTCTTATTCAGCATGGGGCGTATTCAGCTCAATGCACCTGCAATTTTGACTGAAGCTTCAAAAGTCACCGACCCATTACCACAAGCCTTGGTATTAACCGCAATTGTGATTGGTTTTGCCACCACCGCATTTATTGTGCAATTGGCGCTGCGTAGCCGTTATGAAACAGGGACAGACCACGTCGATGCCAAAGAAGAACATCCACTGCTTGACCCACGTGAGGATGAGCCATAATGACTGATTTCCTCCAATTTTGGCTACAGCATTCACCTATTTTTAGCATCCTGATTCCAACCTTTACCGCATTTATTTTAGTGCTATTAGGCAATCCGGGCTTTGGTTCACTCTCACATGACTGGCGTCAGCCATGGCGTCGTGGCATTAGCTATCTTTCTGCCACACTCGGTTTAGTCACTGCAATTAGCTATTTAATTCAAGTCAGCAGTGGGCAAATTATTATTTATAACTTGAGCGAATGGGCCGCCCCGTTTGGCATTATTTTAGTGCTAGATCAACTGTCTGCCCTCATGTTGGTACTGACTTATTCACTTGCCTTGCCATTACTGTGGTTTTCCAGCAAAAAATGGGATGAACGTGGTCGCTATTTTCATACCATGGTGCATTTCCTACTCATGGGACTTTGCGGTGCATTCCTCACAGGCGACTTATTTAACCTGTTCGTATTTTTTGAAATCTTGTTGCTCGCCTCGTATGTGTTGTTATTGCACGGTCAAGGCAAAGCACGTTTTCAACTCGGGATTCATTACGTCACCATCAACCTGTTGGCCTCTGCCCTGTTCCTAATTGGTTTGGGGATGATTTACGGCAGTGTCGGCAGTTTAAACATGACCGATGTGGCACGTCTTATTCCGCTACTCGATGCTGATGCACATAAAATTGCGGTGGCAGGTGGCTTACTGCTATTTGTGGTATTTGGTATTAAAGCCGCTATGCTTCCTGTCGGTTTCTGGCTTCCTAAAACCTATGCCGTGGCGACAACCCCTGTGGCAGCCTTATTCACCATCATGACCAAAGTGGGTGTGTATGCCATTTTGCGGGTCAATGGAACCGTATTTGATGATGCACTGAGCCATAAAATCCTACAAGACTGGTTGCTGCCGATTGGTCTAATTACCTCACTATATGGGGTCATTGGCGCAATTGGTGCAGAGCGCTTACGTCGTTTTGTCGGTTTTATGGTGCTGTCTTCGATTGGTACGATCCTGATCGCCATTTCGATGCTGAACACACAGGCATGGTCAGCCGCACTGTATTACTTAGTACACAGTACCTTAATTGCAGCGGCTTTCTATTTGCTGTGTGGCTGGATTACCTCACAACGTGGCGCATTTAAAGATCACTTCAATATTGCCCCGCAAATGAAGCAACACAAAGTACTTGCAATCACATACTTCATGATTGCCTTAATGATGGCAGGTTTGCCACCGTTTAGTGGCTTTTTGGGCAAGGTCTTTATTTTGCAAGCCACCGCCAATATGGCACATCAAGGCTGGATTATTGGCATTATTCTCTTGGTCAGCTTGCTGAGTATTATTGCATTCACCCGTGTCGGCTTTATTTTATTTTGGCGCGCGACCAAACCTGAAGATGATGCGCAAACTGAAGCCTATTATGAATATCAGGCACTACCTGCGATTGCACCGCCCCGTAATGACCGTGTCATTTATTTTCTCCTAACGGGTTTAGTGCTGTACGTGATATTTGCCAATCCAATTCAACAATATATGCTGAAGACTGCACAGCAGATTCAACATAATGCGGCCTATGAAGCACTGATTCTGAAAAAAGACCGTGCTGCAAATGTGATTAGCGTACAACCTTATGATCCATTGTACTTACCTGAAACCAAGTACGGTGGCGAAGCAATTGACACCAATGCACATTTAATTCCCTATGTGATTGATCCAAACACCTTGGAAGGCGAGCATATTTCTGACTATAAACAACGTCAGATTCAACAGCAAAATCGTGAGGAAGCACAGCAACCTAGCGATACTCAACTCAAACCTGCGGAGCCCTAAACATGCAAAAAACGAGACCAAAAACTTCGTTTTGGGATAACCTGCTGCCACACCCGTTTGTATCTGTCTTGGTGGCACTGAGTTGGCTAATGTTGGCGCATAGTGTTTCTGCAGGGAATCTGTTGATGGCACTGGTCTTGGCGCTCTTGATTCCCAAACTGATCCAGCCCTTTATTGCGCGTACACCAGACATCAACTGGACTGCAGCCATTCGCTTATTCTTCGTGGTGGTCTGGGATATTATGATTTGTAATATTCGTGTCGCAAAACTGGTACTTGGCCCAACAGACCGTATGCAGCCAAAATGGTTCCGTGTCCCTCTCGAAACACAACACGAACAGGTCAACAGTATTTTGGCGATGATCATTACCACCACACCAGGCACGGTTACAGCAGGTATTGACCAAGACCGTGGCGATATTTTGGTGCATGCCTTAAACACTGCAGATGAAAGTGTAGATATTCAAGACATCAAAAATCGTTATGAAAAACCGCTGATTGAAATTTTTGGTGCACAGTCAGGAGAAAAGCAATGATGATTCTGCCTTATGCACTTGGAATCTGCATGGTTGCGATTACGCTGTCCATGTTTATGTGCCTATATCGCCTGATTATTGGCCCTTCAATTGTAGACCGCCTGTTGGCCTTGGATACCTTGTTTTTAAATGCGACCTGCTTGGTGGTGGTTCTGGGTATCTATTGGACCAGTACCTCATTATTTGAAGGTGCGTTATTGGTGGCGATGCTAGGCTTTGTGTCTACTGCAGCACTGGCGCGTTACTTCACCAGTGGTCATGTGATTGATTAAGGAGAATGAACATGCAATTACTCATGGAAATTTTAGTGTCATTCTTTTTAATTATTGGCGCATTTTTCATGTTGGTGGGCGGCATTGGCATGGTTCGCCTACCCGACTTATTTATGCGACTGCATGCCCCTACAAAATCCAGCACTTTAGGACTAGGCAGTTTCTTAATTGCAGCCATTATTTATGCGGCATTTGAAGGACGATTTGGCTTTGCAGAAGTATTAATCACCCTATTTGCGTTTATTACCGCGCCTGTTTCTGCCAATTTAATGGCACAGGCAGCACTGCATTTACGTTTACGTTCGATGAGTGGCAATGTGCCTGAAACCTTAGACCGTCCATTACCGTGGCAACGCCAACGTCGTAATTTACGTCGTTATGAAAAAAAGTCCCATGATGATTTGGTCTAGAATATTAGTCAGGCATTAAAAAAAGCATCGTATCCGATATAACCTTGCTTACATTGCAAAAGCTCAAACATGATAGACAAAAAAATGCCACCCGAAGGTGGCATTTTTTATCATCACTGATTTATTCTTCATCTTGCTTAGGTGCTGCAGGAGGTAAATCTTTTACCGCTTCTGCAATCAAACCAAACATATAGTTACCATAGGCATTGGTTTTATCGTAGTGAAAACGCAAACGCGGGGTAATACGTGTCTTAATACGACGGCTTAACTCATGGCGCAAGAAGCCTGATGCTTTATTCAACACATCCAAGGTTTCTTTATTTGCCGTTTCGCTTTGCTCATCGCCTAATTCACGTCCCATGACGGTCACGTACACTTCCGCATATCCTAAGTCTGGGCTCACCTTCACTGCAGAGATGGTCACAAGACCACCTAAGCGTGGATCTTTCAGCTCTTGGCGAATCAGTTCTGACAGCTCACGCTGTACTGTATCCGCCATACGCTTCAGACGTTGACTACCCGCCATTAAAGACTCCGTTTAATCAATTGAACATCGTACACTTCAATCTTATCAAGTGGTTTGATGTCTTTATAGCCTTTTACTGCAAGACCACATTCCATACCTGCGCGAACTTCTTCCACCACGTCTTTATAACGACGAAGTGACTCAAGCTCACCTTGGAATACCACCACATCATCACGTAATACGCGAATTGGTTTGTTACGGTGAAGTACGCCTTCAAGTACCATACAACCTGCAGCTGCACCGAACTTACTTGAGTGGAACACTTCACGCACTTCTGCAACACCCAAAATAGTTTCACGGTGTTCAGGTGCAAGCTTACCGCTCATCGCATCTTTCACATCATCAATTAATTGATAGATGATGCTGTAGTAACGAATGTCAATACCATCGGCATCGGCTTTTTGACGCGCAGTATTGTCAGCACGTACGTTAAAGCCCAGTAATACAGCTTCTGAAGATTCTGCAAGCGTAACGTCAGACTCAGTGATCGCACCTACGCCTGAACCAATCACACGTACACGTACTTCATCGGTAGACAACTCGCCCAATGCAACAATCAAGGCTTCCAAAGTACCTCGTACATCGGTCTTCAATACCACATTGACAAATGGAACGTCTTTTTTGCCCATTGATGCCATGATGTTTTCAAGACGCATTGCGCTTTGACGCTCAAGACGTTTTTGACGCTCACGATCCATACGCGCATCGGCAACTTCACGTGCTTTCTTCTCGTCATTTACAACAAGAACTTCGTCACCTGCCATTGGCGCTTCAGGTAAACCTAAAATTTCAACTGGAATTGAAGGACCTGCAGATTTAATACGCTTACCGTTTTCATCGGTCATGGCACGTACGCGACCATAAGATGAACCTGCAAGTACCAAGTCACCTACATTCAAAGTACCGTTTTGTACCAGAATTGACGTCACTGCACCGCGACCTTTATCTACACGCGCTTCAATCACCACACCTTGCGCTGCACCTTCTTCAGATGCTTTCAATTCCATCATTTCTGCTTGAATTGAAATTAAGTCAAGAAGTTCATCAATACCTTGACCTGAATGCGCCGAAACCATTGCAACAGGTACGTCACCGCCCCATTGTTCAGGTACGATTTCTTTGGTGGTCAATTCATTCAATACGCGGTCTGGATCAGCCGATTCTTTGTCCATTTTGTTAATGGCAACAATAATTGGTGTACCCGCTGCACGCGCATGGTCAATGGCTTCTGCAGTTTGTGGCATCACACCATCATCTGCCGCAACGACCAATACCACGATATCTGTCGCTTTCGCACCACGTGAACGCATTGCAGTAAACGCTGCGTGTCCCGGTGTATCTAAGAAGGTGATAATGCCTTTATCGGTTTGTACGTGGTATGCACCAATGTGCTGGGTAATACCACCCGCTTCGCCTGCAGCCACTTTGGCACGACGAATACGGTCAAGTAATGATGTCTTACCATGGTCAACGTGACCCATGATGGTCACCACTGGTGGACGTGTCGTTTGAACACCACGTGCCTCTTCAGCAGCTTCAAGTAAGTTATCTTCAGCTTGCGTATCAGATACTAGAACTGGGTTGTGGCCCATTTCCTCAACTACAAGTGCTGCAACTTCTTGCTCAATCGCTTGGTTTTGCGTAACTAACTCACCCATTTTCATGAGTGATTTAATAACTTCGCGTACTTTAACTGCCATTTTTGCAGCCAAGTCCGCAACCACAATCGTTGCACCAATTTCAACATCATAAACTTGTTTTTTAACTGGTTTTTCAAAGCCGTGCTTGTTGGCTTGGCTCGTTTTCAAACCGCGTTTATGTGAGTTTTGGCTGAAAGACTGTTCTTCCTGACCACGACGACCACCTTTTTTCGGTGAACGTGTATTGGTGGTGCTGGTACCACGCTTGATTTCACGGTCTTCTTTGGCAAATGAATCTTCATAAGCCTGACCCACAAGACCAGCCGCCAATGGAGAATCATCTACCACACGAATGGTAGCGGTTGCATCTTCATTTGAGTATTTAGATGCCATCTGACGCATTTGCTCAAGCGTACGTTGCTGCGCTTCTTCAGCAGCTTTACGACGTGCTGCTTCTTCAGTCGCTTTCAACTGAGCTGCTTGCGCTTCACGCGCTTTCTTTTGCTCAGGTGTTTCAGTGACTTTCACTGCTTGCTTCACAATTGGCTTGTTGGTTGACTTACGTTTCACCACAACCGCAGCTTTTGCAACTTCTTGCTTGGCTGTTTCTTGCTTGGCTGCTGCACGCATTGCATCTAAAGCTTGTTTCGCTTTTGCGGCACCTGCTTGAGGCGCGTCTGCTTTCGCTTTGCTCTTTTCTGCCACGTCACGTGCTTGCTGTTCTGCTTGCGCTTTTTCAGCTGCTTCCGCCTGTGCTTTTGCCAGTGCTTCCGCTTTAATCTGTTCAGGATCTGGCTTTACAAATGTATGCTTCTTGCGAACTTCTACATTAATCGTTTTCGCTTTGCCCGAAGTACTTGCCACTTTAGCGGTACTGGTGGTTTTACGTTTCAACGTGATTTGTCCTGCTTTACCCTCTTGACCGTGAACCTTTTTTAAATGGTTCACTAGGGTACTTTGTTGTTCCGTGGAAATAATATCGTCAGCGTTACGCTGTGGTAAACCTGCGTCACGAACCTGTTCCAGGAGTTTCTCAACTGGACGACCTACACTGAGCGCTAACTCTTTAATCGACTTGTCCGTCATATATTACCTCCTAGTTAAACCATGATTCGCGCGCTTTCATAATCAATTGACCCGCTTTTTCTGTACCTAAACCTTCTATATCTTCGATATCGTCAGTCGCTTGGTCAGCTAAATCATCAACTGTAATGACACCACGAGCGGCAAGCGCATAAGCGATCTCTTGTGTCATGCCTTCCATTGCTAGAAGTTCTGCACTCGGATCTTGGATATTTTCTTGCTGTTGCAATGCTTCTGCCAAAGCCACTTCTTTGGCACGGCCTTGTAACATTTCAACAAGTTCTTCATCTAAATCAATTTCGTCAAATGTTTCCGCAGGAACATACGCAATTTCTTCTAATGAAGTGAAGCCCATTTCTACCAATGCCATCGCCAAATCTTCAGCAATGTCTAGACGTGAAACAAACAAGTCCAAGTATTGTTGCGCTTCATTTTGCTGACGTGCGTGATACTCTTCTTCAAGCATCATGTTCAGCTTGTAACCTGTGAGTTCAGAGGCTAAACGTACGTTTTGACCTTGTGAACCAATTGCACGTGCCAACTGATCGCTGGTTGCGAAAATAATGTCGGCAGTACGTTCTTCTTCATCAATCACAATACCCGATACATCGGCTGGCTCTAAAGCACTGGCGATATATTGTGCTGGATCATCAGACCACACCACAACATCAATACGCTCACCATTTAACTCTTGCTGTACCGCTTGGATACGTGTACCACGCATACCAATACATGCACCTACAGGGTCAATACGATGGTCGTTGGTTTTTACTGCAATTTTTGCACGTACACCTGGCTGACGCGCTGCTGCTTTAATTTCGATGATTTCTTCAGAAATTTCTGGAATTTCTTTTTTCATCAATGCAATCAGCATTTCAGGCTTGGCACGTGACAACAACAATTGTGCACCACGACCTTCACGGTTCACGCTGTACAAAATTGCATTCACACGCTGCTTAGGACGCAAAATTTCTTTGGCGATCATTTCTTCACGCGCCAAATATGCTTCTGCATTGTCGCCCAAATCAATAATAAAGCCATCTTTGGTTTGCTTTTTCACTTCACCGTAAATCAGCTCGCCTACTTTGGCTTCATAAGCATCTGCAACCAATGCGCGTTCTGCTTCACGAATTTTTTGCACAATCACTTGCTTGGCAATTTGCGCAGCAATACGACCGAAGTCAATTGACTCAACTTCAAGTTCGCGAATATCGCCAATTGACCACTTTGCAGGGTCTACATCAGAAATTGCATCTTGGCATGCAGGCATTTCATGATCTTCATCTGCCACCACTTCCCACTGACGGAAAGTGCTGTAGTCACCTGTTTTACGATCAATTTCCACACGTAAACGTGCTTCTTCTGAGTTTGTGCCTTCGTAGAATTTCTTTTTCGTCGCAGCAACAAGAGCCTGTTCAAGCGCCTCAAAAATTGCCTCACGACTTACACCTTTTTCGTTACTAACCGTTTCAACGACGGTAAGAATTTCACGTGCCATAAGTCACCTATTCGTTCAGATTCTTATTAATTTGATTAATCTTGGTAAATCAGGTTTGCTTTATCAATATTGTGACTGTCAATCTCCAATACCTGCTGTTTTTCCACTTCGACCTGAATGGTTTCATTTTCCAGATCTACAGCAACCAATTTCGCTTGAAATTTACGACGGTTTTCTACAGCACTGATTAAACGTAACGCAATGGTTTGCCCAATATATGCAGGCAATTGCTCTAATTGGAAAAATGGACGATCCCAACCCGGAGAGGATACTTCAAGTGCATATTCACCTGAAATTGGATCATGCACATCAAGCATTGCACCAACTTGCTGGGTTACACGTACACAATCTTGCACACCAATACCACGACCTTGCTCTAATTCGCCATCTTCATTTAAGACAGGTTCTGCATTTTCATCGACAGCTTTGTCGATATAAATACGTAACAAAGAACGCTTACCTTGTGGAATAAACTCGATTCCCCAAAGATCCACATCACATGCTTGCACTGCTGGCGCAATTAAGTCCTGAAGTGCTTGAGTTTTATTTGATAGCTTCATTTACTCTCGTCATTCTGCTGCGGTTCAATGGTCTTATTTGACCACTACACATTCATACAAACTATAGTAGTAGTGAAACATGACACTTTGACTTTAGGCCGCGCACGGCTTGTATCGACACTACACGATAGCCAATAAAAAAGGGCGTAATCGCCCCTATTCTTGCACAGTAAAACCAATATCCACTGTGCAAAAAGGCCCACCTAGTTGTGAGCCTCTTTAGAAACTTGGTTGCGGGGATTAGACTAAATCTAACCATCTTTGCTAGTTTATTATGCTGAATTCAATCAACTAAAACTAACGTACCACACCATTAGAAACTTGGTAGCGGGAGCTGGATTTGAACCAACGACCTTCGGGTTATGAGCCCGACGAGCTACCAGACTGCTCCATCCCGCATCAACGTGCAAAAATTATATACAAATATGAATAAGTTTTCAATCAAACTTAGCATTTTTGCCTGACTTAAGTTGCACCTTAGTCAGTATAAAGCGTAAAACTCATATTAGAGCATAATCACACTTTTAAAATATTGGTAGCGGGAGCTGGATTTGAACCAACGACCTTCGGGTTATGAGCCCGACGAGCTACCAGACTGCTCCATCCCGCAACAACATGTAAATACTTATCTCAACCTAAAATAATTTAAGTTGCCTACGCTTAATTCACGATAAGCTTAGGATTGATTGGTAGCGGGAGCTGGATTTGAACCAACGACCTTCGGGTTATGAGCCCGACGAGCTACCAGACTGCTCCATCCCGCATCAACAGATTTGCTGCTTAACACCAACTTATGTTTTCTGGATTATAAGTTGGTGCGGAAGGGGGGACTTGAACCCCCACGCCCGAAAGCACTACCACCTCAAGGTAGCGTGTCTACCAATTCCACCACCACCGCAGCTGTGACGCATTCTAGTCGCATCATGCGAAAAAAGAAAGTGCTAAATAAAATTATTCAGCGCTTTTAGGCGCAGTTGGTGAAGTTTCAGGCGATACTGGCTGTGCAGGTGCAGTCGTTTGTACAGTCTGCAAACTATATGCACCTGTGGTTTGTTTCTTGGCAAACACCGCTAAAGTTAAACTGGTTGCAAAAAACAATGCTGTTAAAATTGCCGTTAAACGGGTTAAAAAGTTACCTGAGCCTGACGCACCAAATACGGTTGCCGCACCACCGCCACCAAAAGAAGCGCCTGCATCTGCACCTTTACCATGCTGAACCAAAATTAGTCCAATCATTAAAATGGCTAAGATAATATGTACTACCAGCACAAATGTTTGCATGCTGAACTCCTCATTATTGTGTATTTGCAAAGGCTTGCGCAATTTGATGGAACGATGCCGCATTTAAGGATGCACCACCGACCAAAGCACCATTAATGTCTGGGCAGGCTGCTAACTCTACGGCATTTTCTGGTTTTACACTACCACCATATAAAATCGGTAGAGTCACCGCATAAGCGGTGATTTGGCTTAAACCTTCACGGATTTTTGCATGCATGGTTTGCGCATCTTCAGGTGATGCGGTCTTGCCTGTACCAATTGCCCAAATAGGTTCATACGCAATCACTATCTGTTGCCATTGCTCAGCGTCAACCACAGCAGCAATATCACAAATTTGTTGCAAAACAACTTGCTCTGCCTGACCGCTTTCACGTTGTTGCAGACTTTCACCCACACAATAAATAACTGTCAAACCTGCCTGCAAGGCATTTTTAACTTTTTCATTCAAAATGCTTGGTGTGTCTGCAAAAAGTTCACGACGTTCTGAATGCCCAACCAATACATAATCAATTTGACTGTCTTTTAGCAATTCTGCACTGACTTCGCCTGTATATGCACCCAAACCCGCAATACGGGAAAGGTCTTGTGCAACGGTATAGACAGGACGTACTGCTTCGCTCAATGCAGCTTGAATTTGAGTTAAAGCCAAAGTGACAGGTGCAATCCCCAAATGACACTTTTCAGCCTCTACAGGGCTGTCTTGTAATAATGTTTTAAATTCAGAAATAAGTTGCTGAGCATCGGCATGTATCGGATTCATCTTCCAATTGCCAACCACCCAAGGCTTAATCGTCGTAGCCGACATAGAATAACCTGCAAAAACAATTCATTTAATCGCGCACATTCTACACGCAAATCACATTTCTGCTGAGTTTTTTGTACAAGCTTTGCATCAAACTGCTGCATGAAGTATCTTTTCATGGCAGGACTTACAATTTTTTTAGCAGATTAATGTAACTGGTTCATGCTTTTAGGCGATACTTAGGTGGTGACAGCACTTTCAGATATGGTATTTTTGTGCAACAAAAGTATAATTTTAAGATACCAATTATAAACAATCTTGATTTTGAGGACGTTGGGGAATGTCAGTACAACAAGCTACACCTAGATTTACAGGTTTTATTCGACGTTTGGTCGAAGATGGGCTCGTTTCTGCTGAAAATATGCAAACTGCCATTAAAGCCGCACAAAAAGATAATGTTGATATTGTTCCCTATCTCATTCAAAACCTAAATATCGCGCCTTTAATCATTGCTGAAAAAATTTCTAATGAGTTTGGCGAACCTATTTTTGATTTAAGCGTGTATGACTCTGCGCTCATCGTGCGTGAAGGCATTGATGAAAAGCTTTTCAGCAAATATAACCTTTTACCTATTTTTAAGCGCAATCACCTGCTTTACGTTGCGACCAGTAACCCGACCAATATCGAAGCAATGGATGCCATTCGTTTCAACAGTAAAATGAATATTGAAGCCATTGTGGTCGAACACGATAAATTGATAAAACTGATTGAACAAAACTTTGCGAGTGAGTCTGCTTTTGAATTTGAAGATGATGACTTCGATCTCAACTTTGAAGATGGTAACAGCGAACCAGAACAAGCTGCAGAAGATGAACCGCAGGGTGATGAATCCCCAATTGTTAAATACATCAACAAATTACTGATTGATGCAATTCGCATGGGTGCTTCGGACTTACACTTTGAACCGTATGAAAAAACCTATCGAGTGCGTTACCGTGTCGATGGTGTATTACGTCAAATTGCCACCCCACCCTTACAGTTAGCTAACCGCTTGGCATCACGTTTAAAAGTGATGTCCCAAATGGACATTTCTGAAAAGCGTGTCCCGCAAGATGGTCGTATTAAATTAAAACTATCTAAAAACAAGTCCATCGACTTCCGTGTGAACTCGTTGCCAACCTTGTTCGGTGAAAAAATTGTACTGCGTATTCTTGACCCATCTAGCGCGATGCTAGGAATTGACGCTTTGGGCTATGAACCAGAACAAAAAGAATTGTTCATGGAAGCCTTAGAAAAACCGCAAGGCATGTTACTGATTACAGGTCCAACGGGTTCGGGTAAAACGGTATCGCTATATACAGGCTTAAATATCTTAAACAGAGAAGATACCAACATTTCCACCGCCGAAGACCCTGTGGAAATTAACTTAGAAGGCATCAATCAGGTTAACGTCAACAATAAAGTAGGCTTAACCTTCGCTGCCGCCCTGAAATCTTTCTTACGTCAAGACCCTGATATTGTCATGGTGGGTGAGATTCGTGATCTTGAAACTGCAGAAATTGCAATTAAAGCTGCCCAAACAGGTCACATGGTTTTATCTACCCTACACACCAACAGTGCGCCAGAAACTTTAACGCGTTTACGCAACATGGGCGTTCCTTCCTTTAACATCGCAACTTCGGTAAACCTCGTCATTGCACAGCGTTTGGCACGACGCCTATGCCCGCATTGCAAAACTCCTTCCGATATTCCAAAACAAAGCTTATTGGAAATGGGCTTTACTGAAGCCGATTTGAGCAATCCAGAATTTCAGGTCTATCAACCTGTAGGCTGTTCTGAATGCCGTGAAGGTTATAAAGGACGTGTTGGTGTTTATGAAGTGATGAAAGTCACACCAGAAATTTCTAGAATTATTATGGAGGATGGTAATGCCATCCAAATTGCTGATGCGTCAGCAAAATCGGGGTTTAACAATCTGCGTCGTTCGGGGTTACTTAAGGTCATGCAGGGGGTGACTTCATTGCAAGAAGTCAATCGTGTGACCAGTGAATAGTTGTAAAATTTAAAATAAGGATAAATACGCATGGCTGTCAAAAAAGCACAGATGATGCCCACCTTCGTTTATGAAGGGATTGACCGCAAAGGGGCTAAGTTAAAAGGGGAAATTCCAGCGCGTAATATGGCCTTGGCAAAGGTCACATTGCGTAAACAAGGGATTACCATCAAGACGATTCGCCAAAAGAAAAAGAATATTCTTGAAGGCTTAATGAAAAAACGGGTGTCGACCTTAGACATCACTATTTTCACGCGTCAGCTTGCCACTATGATGAAAGCAGGTGTGCCTTTGGTACAAAGCTTTGAGATTGTTGCCGAAGGTCTTGAAAACCCCGCCATGCGTGAAGTGGTTTTAGGCATTAAAGGTGAAGTGGAAGGCGGGAATACCTTTGCTGGCGCATTGCGTAAATATCCTCAATATTTTGACAATCTGTTCTGCTCTTTGGTTGAATCTGGTGAACAATCGGGTGCACTAGAAACCATGCTGGATCGTGTTGCGATCTATAAAGAAAAGAGTGAATTACTCAAACAAAAAATTAAAAAAGCCATGAAATACCCTGCAACGGTCATCGTGGTGGCCGTGATTGTGACCATTATTTTGATGGTGAAAGTCGTACCTGTGTTTGAAGAGTTGTTTAGCTCTTTTGGTGCGGACTTGCCTGCCTTCACTAAAATGGTGGTCAACATGTCACAATGGATGCAGAAATACTGGTTTATTCTGATTATTGTGATTGGGGTCATGATTGCAGGTTTCTTGGAAACTAAAAAACGCAGTAAAAAATTCCGTGACTTCTTAGACAAAGCGGCACTGAAAGCGCCTATTTTTGGTGACTTGGTCTATAAAGCCATTATCGCGCGTTATAGCCGTACTTTAGCCACTACTTTTGCTGCTGGTGTACCCTTAATTGATGCTTTGGAATCGACCGCTGGGGCAACCAATAACGTGGTCTATGAAGAAGCGGTGATGAAAATACGTGATGATGTCGCGACAGGACAGCAGCTACAATTCGCCATGCGTGTCACCAATAAATTCCCTTCTATGGCGGTGCAAATGGTCGCCATTGGTGAAGAATCAGGTGCGCTAGATGCCATGCTGGATAAAGTCGCAACCCACTATGAAAACGAAGTCGACAACGCAGTAGATGGCTTAACCTCAATGATGGAGCCGTTGATTATGTCAATCTTAGGGGTTTTAGTTGGCGGTTTAGTTATTGCTATGTACCTACCTATTTTCCAAATGGGTTCAGTTGTTGGCTAATTATATTTTAAAGGCTGAGTAAATTGCTTACAGAATTAATCGCGTACTTGATCCAAAATCCAACTGCGCTCTATATCGCAGTTGGACTTTTTAGTTTATGTATTGGCAGTTTTTTGAATGTGGTGATTTATCGCACCCCAAAAATGATGGAACAGGAGTGGCGTAACGACTGCCAAATGTTGTTACATCCTGAACAAGCCATTATTGATGAAAGTAAAATCACCCTCAGCAAACCTGCATCGACCTGTCCCAAATGTCACAACCCAATTCGTTGGTATCAAAATATTCCTGTGCTGAGTTGGTTGGTATTACGCGGTAAATGTGGCAACTGCCAAAACCCGATCAGTATACGTTATCCACTGATTGAGGTATTAACTGCTATTTGCGCTCTGATTGTGCTTGCGGTATTTGGCCCAACCGTACAAATGCTATTTGGCTTGCTACTCACTTATACCTTGATTGCGCTCACCTTCATTGATTTCGATACACAACTCTTGCCAGACCGTTATACCCTGCCTTTGGCTGCACTGGGTTTGGCCGTCAACAGCTATGCCATCTATACCTCACCAACCTCGGCAATTTGGGGCTATGTGATTGGCTTCCTATGTCTATGGGTGGTGTATTACCTGTTTAAAATCGTCACAGGCAAAGAAGGCATGGGCTATGGCGACTTCAAGCTCCTTGCCGCTTTAGGTGCATGGATGGGGCCGATGATGTTACCCCTGATTGTGCTGCTATCGTCCTTAGTTGGGGCGATTATTGGCATTATTCTGTTAAAAGTACGTAAAGAAAATCAACCCTTTGCGTTTGGTCCGTATATCGCCATTGCGGGCTGGATTGCCTTTTTATGGGGCGAGCCAATCATGAAAGTATATTTGGGACAATAAGGACAGCACATGCGTTTTGTTTTGGGTCTAACAGGAGGAATTGGCAGTGGCAAGTCTGCAGCCAGTGCGTGGTTTGAGACCCAAGGCATTGTTGTGGTCGATGCAGATGTGGTTGCACGTGAAGTAGTCGAAAAAGGACAGCCTGCCTTAAAGCAAATTCGACAACACTTTGGCGATTGGGTTTTACTTGAGAATGGTGAGCTTGATCGTCGTGCCTTACGTGAACACATTTTCAAAGAACCAAGTGCACGACAAGCACTTGAAAAAATCACCCACCCTGCAATTCGTGAATCGATTATTCAACAATTAAATGCTGCCAATAGCCCCTACGTGGTTTTGGTTTCACCACTCTTGTTTGAAACCAATCAACATCAATTGACCCGACATACATTATTGATTGATGCTACTGAAGCCCTACAAATTCACCGTGCTTCACAACGTGATGGTCAAACGGTTGAGCAAATTCATAAAATTATTCAAGCACAAATGCCACGTGCTGAAAAACAACGCCTAGCCGATGACATTGTGCTGAACGATGGGCATTTAGATCATTTGTATAGCAAACTTGAAGTATTGCATCAGCAGTATTTAAAGCGAGCGATGCAGTAAGCAAATTAATCTGACTGTTTTTTTTGCTGTTCAAGTTGGGCTTTTAAGCTGTCAGGTCGTGCCCACCAACGCCAAGGTTGCAAAGCGCCAATCCCCATACCCATCAAGCCACATAAAATTGCCAGACTCAACGGCTCGCCCAATAAAGGGACAGCAAGAATCGCAGCAATAAACGGCGCCAAGGTCACAATACTACCAGTTTTGAATGCCCCCAAACGCTTAATTGCCTCGACATAGCTAAGTGTTGCGATGATTACCACAAATACCCCATGAAAAACAGTTTGCAGCAATAAATGAATCGGTTCGGGTGCGGTGAGTTGTTTCGGGAAAAACAGTACGTAAATCGGGACATAGACGATTGCCGACCAAATTGCGACACCTGCCATAGCATGCCAAGCGGAGAGCTTCCATTGTCTTAATAAAACCGTAAACACGCCCCACCAAATGGCACTGATAAAAAACAGTCCATCCCCAAGTCCAAAAGCAACGCCTGTTTCTTGATACATTAGCGCACTCATGCCCGCAATGGCGGTCAGCATAATTACAATACTGATCCAGGTATGGCGGTCAAAAGGCACTCGAAATAACATCCAAGCAGCAATGGCGGTACAAACAGGAATACAGCCATTCAAAAAAATGGCAGCATGCGCAGCAGGTACATAATGAAAAGCACTATACGCAGTCAGGCAATAGCCCACTCCACCAATCATTGCCAAAATAAAAGGCTCTTTTTTCCATAAAAATGCCGTATCTTTTTTCCAGATAAGAATCGGCATTAAAATACAAAAAGCCAAAGCAAAGCGTAAGGCGGTAATATCCCAAGCACTGATCTGCCATTGTGCATTCAGCCGAGCAGTTAGGGTAAAACCACCCCAAATGCACATGGTAACAAGCACCAAAGCATAACCTTGCTTTTGGGGAGATAGACGAATCACGGTGTTGAAAGCATCAATAAAATAGCAAATACAAAATCAGCAATTAAGCCTGACGCTGACGACAAGCTTCATACAAGGCCATACCTGTTGCAACACTGACATTCAGACTTTGCAGATTTCCTGCCATTGGAATAAATACGGTTTGATCACATTGTGACTGGGTAATTGGGCGTAAACCTGTATCTTCTGCGCCCATCACCACGCATACTGCTGTGCCTGTAAAGTCAAATTGCTGAATTGGCAAAGCTTTTTCATCCAGCATCGTACCCACCACGCGCACATTAAACTCTTGTTTCAAATGCGCCAAAGTACGTGCCAAATTGGTCACTTGGATAAATTTGACTTTTTCTGCACCACCTGCAGCTACTTTGCGTGCAGTTGGGGTCAAACTTGCTGAACGATCACGCGGCACAATCACGGCAGTAACCCCCATCGCAGCGGCAGTACGGATACACGCACCCAAGTTATGCGGGTCGGTGACTTGGTCGAGCGCCAAAAGTAAAGGCTTGCTATCAGCCTGCAACAAGGCATCCAAGTCTTTTTCATTCAGAGTTGGATGTGGGCGTACTGCAGCCACCACTCCTTGGTGAAAAGGCAAACCTGCCAGTTTTTCCAAGCTGTCACGGCTGGCTTTTTGCACACTAATGCCAAATGGTTCGGCAAGTTCTAAAATCTTTTGTAAACGCTGATCATCACGCCCTTTTAAGGTAAAAAGAGTTAAGACACGCTCTGGCTCAAGCTCCAATAATGACTCCACCGAGTGAACGCCATAATAATATTCAGGTTTTGCCATGAACGACCTCTAATTAATGCACCAATAAACCAGCGAAAACGAAAAATCCTGCAAAGCTGACTTTACAGGATTTCAATAAGATCTAGTTTAACCGATTCGGGTGAAAATTTCTTGATTCAATTCCGCTTGATTGGGTGCTCAAGCAGGAGAAAAATGAAATCTTAATTCAATACCCTATTATCGGCTGATTAGCCTTCTAAGTGGCACACGTAATCGAGCACTTCATCGGTTTCGATGCTGAAACGGCTATTGCCAGGCACATAGAACGATTGACCCGCGCGGAATAATTCACTTTCTTCGCTATCGGCAATTTTGACACGACATTCACCTGAAATAATTTCCATACGTTCAGGTACATGCGTTTCGAAAGTCAAGGCTTGTTCAGTCGGTAAAATTACCCCTAAGGTTTTTTTGGTACCGTCTTCAAATTGCACCGTGTGACTGATGCATTGCCCACCAAAATAGACATTCGACTTTTTCACAACTGATACATGATCAAACTGAGCTGACATGCGTATTCTCCAGGTAACGCGTTTTTATATTTTTGACTGATGTAGTTTAATTCTGTCCTCAGAACTAATCAATCTGTGTTTACAGTGGGCTTTGCGTAAATTGAACAATGTTTTCAATACGCAGCATGCAACACGCTGACAGCACAGTCTAAGCCAATGCCAGCGGCATGCAAAGTACTCTGCTCTAGATTCTTCCCCACTAAAGTGCTAAATCTGAATGTGAAACAGATCACAAATAGTATGTGTATCATTTAAGTTTCACCCGATCAGGCAGCACCTAAAAACTTCCTAAGCGAATATACTGCAATTTGATGACTATCAAATGAAATGGTCAACGAGTCTTGCGTTTTATATAGGATGCTTATCGGGTACATTTTTTGTTGTTTGTGCTGCAATTTAAGCTAGAATTAAACAGACGAAAATAACAGCCTTGTTATGGCATTTCCAAAACTTAACTCTCTTTCACTGACACTTTTCGCAGCTTGGATGCGTTTATGCTGACTCATTTAACACTGATTAACTTTGCCCTTGCCGACCACTTAGCACTGGATATTGAAACAGGTTTTAACGTTCTAACAGGGGAAACAGGTGCCGGTAAATCCTTACTATTAGATGCACTCTCTGCCTGTTTAGGTGAACGTACCGATACCAATTATGTGCGTTTTGGCTCAGATAAAGCCGATGTGACTGCGAGTTTCAGTTATCAGAACAATAGCCCTGAAGCACAATGGCTAAAAGAACATGAATTAGATGATGAGTCTGGTGAAATCCATTTACGTCGGGTAATTTTTGCCACAGGACGCAGCAAGGCATGGATTAATGGACGCCCAAGCAGTTTGGCAGAGCTGAAAGAAATTGGACGCTTACTGGTACAGTTATACAGTCAGCACAGTCAGCAACAATTGCTCGAACCGCCTTATCCAAAACACTGGCTTGATCGTTATTATAATTTTTATGCCCCTGCCCAAGCAGTACGTGATGCTTACAGTACATGGCAAAAAAATATCCGACAGCATCAGGCAGCGCTGGATGCACAGGCAACTCGCAAGCAACGCATCGAAACCCTAAACTTACAGCTCGAAGAACTCGAAGAACTGGTACAAATAGATTATAAGGAGATTGAACAAGAGTTTGATCGCCTAAGCCATCATGAACATATCATGCAGGATTGCAGTTATAGCTTAAATGCCTTGGATGAAGCCGAGCAAAACATCACTCAGGAAATTGCTTCAATTATTCGCCGCTTGGAATCGCATGCGGGGCGCAGTGAGCAATTATCGGAAATTTATAATTCATTGTTAAATGCGCAAAGTGAATTAGATGATGCGACAGCCAATTTACGTCAGTTTATTGATCGTCAAAGCTTTGATCCAGAGCGCATGGAAGAACTGAATCAGAAGCTGGAAGTTTTTCATCGTTTGGCACGTAAATACCGCACTCAGCCTGAATTACTGAAACAAGAGTTCGATACTTGGCAAGCCGAACTCATGGCTTTACATGAACTGGAAGATCCTGAAACTTTGGCAGAACAAGTAGAAGTGGCACATCAGGACTTCTTAGCCAAAGCACAACATTTAGATGACATCCGTCGTGAAGCAGCCGCACCACTTGCCAAACAACTGACCGAGCAAGTCAAACAGTTGGCACTGCCTGAGGCACATTTTGAATTTAAGTTTGAACCTTTAGAGCAGGTTTCTGCGGAGGGGTTAAGTTTTATTCAATTATTGTTTACCGCCAACAAAGGTATTCCTGCACAGCCATTGGCACGCGTGGCTTCTGGTGGTGAATTATCGCGGATTGCCTTGGTCATGCAAGTCATGAATGCCGAAAAAACCGAAGCTGAAGTTTTGGTTTTTGATGAAATTGATGTCGGGATTAGTGGTGGTACCGCAGAAATTGTGGGGCGCTTACTCGCAGGTTTGGCGCAACACGTTCAAATTTTATGTATTACCCACCAAGCACAAGTGGCAGCACAGTCTGATCAACACCTTTTAGTGAAAAAACGTCAGACCGATCCTGCCAGCAGTACCATTGTTGAATTAGAAGAAGATGCGCGTATTTTAGAATTGGCACGCATGACAGGCGGTGTTGAAATTAATGACACTACCTTGCAACACGCCAAACAATTACGCCAATTGAAGTTTCAACAGGCTTAAAAAATAAATCCCCTGATTTTCAGGGGGATTTATTCAGGTCTAAAACAAGCTTAATCATTATTTACCATTTCACAGGTTGGTCACTTGAACCAGGTGTCATTTCATAACCTGGAGAGGTATCATAAAATTGACTGCTAGAAGATTGCACAGGTTGTAGTTTAAGACCCTGTAAAATTTCAGGATTTAAACTTTGGGCAATCTTATCTGCAGTACTATCATTTAAACTATTATTTAAAAGATTCTGTGTCATCAAGTTCGATAAGGTACGATTAAAAGTCCCTGCCGCAACTACCTTACTGGTATTCGCTTCAATCACTCGCCACGTTAAACGCACCTGCTCTGCACCAGCATTTAACCCATACATTTGTTGACCGCTAGCAACTGACAAATCGTTAATACGCCCCACGAGTAAATAATCAGCACCTACTTTTTGACCAATACGCGCTAACTCATGCGGTGCACCATCCCAATACAGGAAGTCATTTTCAAATTGCATTTCATCTATGTAATGACGATCAACAACACTTAACTGCCCTGACTGTGCCAAATAAGTACCTAAAGTATCTGATAATTCTTGACTAAACTCAGAAGCAGAAGCACCGCTGGCTAAGCGGTTATTTTTTTCTGCCATTTGAAATGGCAAGACTGCAATACGGCGCATGTGTTGATCTTGTACAGTAGATTCAAACTTCACCACATGTGCGCGAACTTTAGCGCGATAATTATTTTTAGCACCAGAAACACTCAAGACCTGAAACTTGGTGACAGAACCCGAACCTTGATTGGCTACACTAAATACAGGTGAAACTTTACCCGTATATGTCCAGCCCTGATTATTTACAGATAAAGAAACTGTTTCTTCATAATTCATTTGTGACGATACCGAAGCACCATTCACCGATTGAACTGCAATCAATAATGCTTCAGAAATAGCTTGGTGTTGTGTTGGACCACTACCCGTTGCCTCTTTAATCACTTCTTTAATCGCAGCAAAAGCAGGACTGCACAGTAATCCAGATAATAAGCCTGCAAATAATATTTTTTTCATGTTCTATTCTTCAACAGCAACTGCGCTTATCACAGCGCAGTTGCTTTCAGATTAAATTAAAGACCAAAAGTTGAGCGCTTTGCTGCCTTACGGATTTCTTTTTCGCCTGTCCACTCTACAATGCCAGTTTGTAAGTTCTGCAATTTAAATGTGAACTTGTAATACACATCGCTCTTACCACCTGCATTTTTTACAATACTAGATAGATTGCCATTGAGCATATATTCAGCACCGATATGTCCACCAGTACGCACTGCAGTCGCTTGATTGACCATGCCGCTTTGCTTTTGATAGGCAAGTTGCTGCGCCATCGCATTGACAGATTTCATATCTACAAAACGAAACTTCCCTGAATTAATTAATTTGTTCTGAATCGTATCTGTAATAGATTCTGTATCGATATGTTCTTGTGTCTTGTTATGAATACGATCAAGCACAATGACTGGACGACGAGTTTGCGTCATTTGCACCACAGGTGGGAAGGTCAGCATATCATCCACCATCTTTGCAGCAATCATTTGTAGATCTGTCGATCCAAAATCTTTCGTTAAAGTTTCTACAGCTTGAGCATCACCATAACTCACTGCACTACCCGTTGTTGCACAACCTGTTGCCAAAACAGAAGTTGCTACCACAGCCATGATTAACTTTGCATTCATTGCTCTATCTCGCTTATTTCTTTAAATACACAACAACATCTACAGCCGATGGATTTGGTGCTAAAGATTGCACGCCCTTCACCTCTCGACCCGTTAACTGAATTGGTTTCCAAATCGCACCTTCAGGGTTCACTTCTGCCCCATGTGCATCGACCCATACGATTTTGTAGCTAAAATCTTTGTTATTGAAACGGCGGTTTTTAATGGCAATTGATGCCTTTTTTAAGTCGCCTGCCATAGACATTCCCACACGCTCAACAAATACCTCAGTGGTTAAGACTGGGTTATTGGTAATGGTGCGAATACTTACTTCGTTATTCGCATCTGTCTGTGTAGACAAAGCATTAGGGGCTGTACATCCAACCATCGCCGCAGCACTAAGACCGAGTAATGCGAGTTTTAGCTGATTTTTCATAAAGTTCTCTTCAATATTATTGGCGTGGAATACTACTTACACTTGCTGTAATTTTGTCATTTACATGATGTGCATAAACAAATACTGTTTCATTGGCTTTTACATCCAACTTCACAGAGGAGCTTGACAAATTACCTGACGATAACTGTAAGTTGTGTGTCCCTGGTGTTAAGTTCAGACGTGCAATTTGCGTATTACTTGGCAAAGTTGTCCAAGCTCGTAAATCTGCTCGCTCGGTTGCCATATTGAGCACGTTACCTGCCAATTGCCCTAAAACACCAAATTGGTTACCAAGCTCTTTTTGAGCAGCATATTTGGCTGTGGCACGAATCACTTGGGTTGTTAAAGTTCCAACGACTTTTTCTTTTAAGTCTTTGACAGCCAATGCACCAATATCACTAATCACATAACTGTCTTGCAAAACTCGGTTATTCAGCTTCACTTTCAGGCTTTTAGGTGCAACATAAGTGCTAGGTTCATAAGTCGCAAAAGCAATGTTGATAATGCCGCCCGGAGTCGGAATATCTAACTTATTTTCAATTTTCTGTGGAACGATACCTTGTTCAATAAATACAATAACAGGCACACTACTATTACTTTGTTTTGCAACCAATTGATCTAAACGCTTTACATCCTTAGCAATCTGCTCATCAGGCTGTAACTCATAAGCTTTTTTGTAATCCACCAAAGCATCGTTATATTCGCCTAAGGTTTCCCACAAGTTAGCTGCCATATAAAAAGCATAGGCATTTTGATAAGTATTCTTAATCTTGCCCGCAATTGGATCTAAGCCAACAAATGCCTCATCTAAAACATGCAATGCGGCATTTGAAGATGCATTTGCTTTTGTATTTTTCTCTTTTTTCTTTTCAAACTCAGCCTGATGTGCCAGTTCAATTTCACGCTGAATACCCTGTGCAACACGCATTTCTACTGCAGCAGCCTCAAGGTTTTTTAGAAAAATATAATTTTTGGCTTGAGAAATATGTGCCAATACCTGTTCATGAGGTGGTACCAAATAAGGCACCACCGAATCATTACTCACCATAGAAAGTGCTTTAAATCCGACCCGACTCAGACTAATTTTTGCACGACTTTTTTGTTTATCTAGCAATTCAAAAGCCTGCTTATAATGATTCAAACTTTCTTCATACTGATGATTGACTTGTAATAGACGTGCCTGCTCCAGTAAATATAGTACGCCGTCTTTTGAATCTACTTTATCTTTAAATTTAGCAACTAAATCTTCAGATAAATGATTATTCAAATGACTGCGAAATAAATTACCTTCATCATTATAAGTTCCAAAAATTGCTGCTTGAGAAAAAACTGAAGCTGAAAAAACAGCAGCAAACAAACTTCCCTTTATTAAATAATTCATATTAAACCATCAAAAAAAGCTATAAAAGATGAAAATTTCACCATCTTACAAACAATCATTTTTTGTTTCAATATGTATTTTATGTATATTTATTGAAACATATCAAGCTATAAAAAACACAAACTTTACACTAAAGTACAAAACTTACAAAAGAGATAAACAAACTTATAGATTTTTTATATTAAAAAACCACTACTCATTAGACAAACTTAATATTTAATAAAAGAGAATCTAAATGTAGTAAAACCGCCTATTTTGCAATTAAAAAACAGAAATCACATTCGTTAAAATTAAAAAAGTAGATTAAAAAATATACACTAAAACATTTAACAAACCCACCTCACAAAGATAATAAAGCAATCAATTATTATGTTCCTATATCTTCAACTTTGTAACTAAATAGATAAATTTAATGACATCATTTTTTCTAAATTTTAGATTTATTCTTTTATTTATTCTTTGTCTCACTTTTACCAAAGCAAAGTTGTCATCAGAGTGGTTTTATGGGATAAGTACAGCTAAGAAATGTATATTTGCATGATTTGGCTGTAACTCGTTTACGTTTCCAAGTCGGTTTACAGTTCTGTTTGCCACCACCTCAGATTAAGGAGAATTGCTTAGGTGACTAAACAATATCTGACGCATCGCTGTCTCATAGCCCCGCCCGATATGAATGATGAGTTTTTTGCAAACACCGTCATCTATTTGGCACGTCATGATGAAGACGGTGCGCAAGGCATTATTATCAACCGTCCATCGGGTATCCAAATCAAAGAATTACTCAATGATTTAGATATAGACGCAGATAATGTGCATCCTCACGAAGTTCTACAAGGTGGTCCATTACGACCTGAGGCAGGTTTTGTTTTACACACAGGGCAGCCAACTTGGCATTCATCTATCGCTGTTGGTGAAAATGTCTGTATCACCACCTCTAAAGATATTTTAGATGCAATTGCCCACAACGAAGGCGTTGGACGTTACCAAATTGCCTTGGGCTATGCCAGTTGGGGCAAACAGCAACTGGAACAAGAAATTGCCCGTGGCGATTGGCTCATTTGTGAATCGGACATGGACTTGATTTTCAATTTACCTTATGACGACCGTTGGGATGCCGCTTATCGTAAAATGGGCGTAGATCCAACATGGTTATCTTCAGAGATTGGTCATGCCTGAAACAACACAAGCCCAAACCATTATGGCATTTGACTTCGGTACGCAAAAAATGGGCATGGCTGTGGGGCAGGCACTGATTGAAAGTGCGACCCCTCTCGCCCTCTTTCCCATGAAAGATGGCATTCCGCAATGGGAAAACTTGCTAAAAATTATCAAGCAACATCAGCCACAATTATTTCTAGTGGGCTTACCTTTAAATATGGATGATAGCGAGTCGGAACTGTCTACCCGTGCACGTAAGTTTGCCAGACGCTTACGCCATCAAAGCAATATCAACACCCTAATGGTCGATGAACGCCTAACCACACGTGAAGCACGTGATGAGCTTGATCATTATCAAGCCCAAGGGCGTGGCAAAAAGCTCGCAGCCGACAGTCTTGCCGCAGCACTATTGATTGAAAGCTGGTATCGTGAGCCTCACGGCATTCAGCCTTAAATCCTGTTTCTGAATAGATAACAACGACAAACGAAAGAATTGGGATATTGATCGTTAGAATGCCTAAGACCATCTTTAAAAAGTCTATTGGTCTGGCGATTTTTTGATATAAAGTGACACCATCCTTTTGGTGTGAATGGGTAAATCCGCATGGCACTGTCTAGCTTTGGCAAGATTCTCACAGTCTTAGACTTATTTTCAACCGCACGTCCTGTCATTAATGTAGATACCATTAGTGAGGAACTTGGTTTATCTAAGCCTACCAGTTACCGCTATTTAAAAGAGTTGGTTTCAGCAGAGTTGTTGCAGCGCATGAGTGGCACATCGGGAGATTACACCCTTGGGCCAAAAATTGCGGTATTGGATTTTATCTCTCGCACGACCGATCCTTTGGTCACCATCAGTATTCCGTTTATGAAAAAAATTGCGGAACGTACAGAATTTTGCTGTTTATTGACCCAACTCAATCAAGATTCCTGCATTGATGTGCATCACGAAATCTTTAAAGATACGCCTTTGCTGTCTTATGGTCGCGGCTGCCCACGTCCTGTTTATGTCGGCTCATCGCCAAAAATTATTATGGCACATCTGCCTAAAGCTAAAATTTTAGACTATTACCAACGTTTTTCTAACGAATTGGCACAAGTCAATTTTGCACAAGATGAAGATGACTTTTTGCAGCAAATGCGCAAAATCAAAAAACAAGGCTATTATTTTTCTAACGGCGAACTCGATGCAGAAATTGCAGGCTTATCTGTACCGATTCGTTTTTCATCTAAAGATGCACCTTATGCATTGACGCTGCTGGCATCTAAAAACCGTTTTGAATTTGTCAATTTGCAAAAACTGATTGAAATTTTGCAGGACAATGCAGAACAAATTGAAAAACAGGTGGAAGTACTGAATACCAGTTTTAGTATAGAACTCACTTAAAGATTTAGGTTACTGATACCTTAAAGCACTGAATTTAAATACAATTAAAATTTATTCCTGAATAAGGATTTAGAGTGCTAAATCAAGTTTTATTCAATAGCCGTGTGAAAATAGCGAAAGGTCAGATTAATTCTGGGTTGTATAATTTTATTGGACTTCATTAAGGCATGTTTCCAATAGTGTTGTGTCGTGCCACGCATGACCAACAACTGACCGCTGTGCAACAGTAGCTCAACCTTGTTGGCGCGGTGTTTATGCTGAAAACAAAATTTACGGGTTGCCCCCAAACTCAAAGATGCAATGACAGCGTGTCTGCCTAAATTCGGCTCATCATCACTGTGCCAACCCAAGCCCTGCGTACCATCTTGATATAAATTGGCCAAACATGAATTAAAGGGATGCCCGACCCATTGTTCAATTTGCTGTTTCAATCGCCACAAAGCAGGCCGCCATAGCTGTGCCTGCTTAACTGCTCCCGAATAACGATATTGATACTGCTCATCTCCATACCATGCCACTTGGCGCTGTGTCCGATAATACTGACCAAAGAGCACACCTTCATCAGGCTGCCATGCCAAATGTTGCAGAAAATACCGTAAATAACGCTCACTATGCTCCGCACTCAGCACCAAACCATAGTCCTGCGCAATGCCGTCATAAGGCAGTACGTTGTCACAACGCTCAGGTGCAAACAATTCTAGATTCATGGTCATTCCTATGCTGAATAGCTTATTGTTTAATCTAAAACAAGGATCAGGACTGCTCACAAAATGACACAGCTTTTTGGCTTGTGAGTCGTGAAGTTCATCCTTAGACTTAAAATCATCGTTCTTATAACAATAATAGCTTATGAATTTATGGCATTTATTTCAAAAATTGCGTCCCTTCGTTCGACCTTATCAGCTCTTGGTGATTGCTACCTTAGTTTTAACGCTCATCGGCTCATTAACAGCTCAAGTCAATGCACTAACTTTACAATACGCTGTTGACCGTATTAACGCCTTAATTGAGGCAGGACAAGGTCTGTCTGCAGGCTGGCACATTTTAAGCACCATTTCAGCCATTTTGCTGGGTAAAGAAATCATCAATGCCTTTGTGCAGTTTGGACAGAAGTTTTATGGTGAAAAACTACGCATTTTTGTGTCACAAGATTTGGCACAGGGCATTATTGAGAAATTTTTGCGTTATCGACTGGCCTTTTTTAATCAGGACAACAACCAAGCAGGTAAATTACAAACACGTATAGATCGTGGCATTGGTTCGCTCACCCGCTTAGTGCAAATTTTCTTTATTGATATTTTGCCACTCTTTACCAGTGCAATTGTGGCTTTGGGCTTAATGTATTATGCCAATGTTTACGTGGGTTTGGTCGCGACACTCATTGTGCCTATTTATTTTTGGCTAACCTACCAACAGGCACAAAAACTAGGAAGCTGGCGACGTAATTTACGTGATGGACGTGAGAAAAAAAGCCAAGGGATTCTCAGCATCATCAACTCAATTACCGTGATTAAATCATTTAACAGAGAAAGCATCGAAGCAGAAAAACAACTCACCCTGCAGAAAAAACTGACCCACAATCAAATGCAGACCCGCCAAACCAGTTTTTTATTTGATGGTTTAAAAAGCTTTATTGAACAAATTGGCGTGGTGCTGATTATTATTTTAACTGCTTATTTTGTGTTAGATAGACAAATGAGCATCGGCATGATCATGTATCACGTGTTGCTGTTTGGCAATGTTTCTGCCCCAATTCGCTCATTGCATCGTATTTATGATGAAGTCAATGATGCAATGATCTATTCAGAAAGCTTCTTTCAAATTTTGGAAGCCGAGCATGAAATTGAGCCAAGTGGTACGCTTAAACCAGTTATTCGAGGGCAGTTTGATCTGCAACAGGTAAACTTTTTTTATCCGAATGGACATCATGCACTCAAAGACATTCAAATGCAGATTCAGCCCAATAAAATTACCGCATTGGTGGGATTGTCGGGAGCAGGAAAATCTACCCTGATCAGTTTATTAGATAAATTCTATGAACCACAACAGGGAACAATTCAGCTCGATGGGATTGATATTAACCACATCGACACTCAATATTTGCGTGACCATATCGGCTTGGTTTTACAAAAAAATCATATTTTCCAAGGCTCTATTTTTGAAAATATTCGTTATGGCAAAACTGATGCAAGCTTGGAAGATGTGATTCTGGCAGCCCAAAAAGCCTCTATTCACGAACAAATTTTGCAATTGCCTCAGGCTTATGACGCAGATGCCCTCATGCTTTCAGGCGGTCAACAACAACGGATTGCCCTTGCACGTATGTTCCTGAAAAATCCACCTATTATTTTTTTAGATGAACCGACTGCTAGTCTGGATGCCATTGCAACCGAACAAATCAAACAAAGCCTCGATGAAATTAAACAAGGGCGTACGGTCATCATCATTTCACATAGCTTATCGCAAATTATTGATGCCGATTACACCTATGTCATGAAAGATGGCAGGATTGCGGAACATGGCGAACATGATGCGCTTTATCATCAAAATGGGGTTTATAAAGAAATTTTTGATGCGATGGCAAAAAGTTTAAATATTGAAAAAATTGCCAAAACTTATGAGGATGATGCCGAGGAAGAAACCCATAGTTAATCAAAAAGTGCTTCAATCAGAAGCACTTTTTAATGAAGAATCACGATATTTAAGGTTGTTTCAAATATGGCCATGCCGCTTTTAAATAAATAAACATCGACCAAAGCGTTAGAATTACAGCAGTATAGAGCAACAAATAAGCCACCATTTCCAATGGTTGCCAGTTCAATAAGAACACTGAAATCGCAATCATTTGGAATGCTGTTTTATATTTCCCCACTGTAGACACCGCCACACTGGTACGTGCGCCGAGTTCAGCCATCCACTCTCGTAAGGCAGATACGGTAATTTCACGGGAAATAATTACAATCGCGGCAAAAGCCATAGAAATAGTCGGTTGCCATTGCACTAAAACAATCAATGCCGCAGCGACCATAAGTTTATCGGCCACAGGGTCTAAAAAGCGCCCAAATGCAGAGGTCTGATTCAAAGTACGCGCCAAATAGCCATCAAACCAGTCGGTCACAGCAGCAATCACAAAAATAGACGTCAAAATAATATGACGCGTCATGCCACCATCATAACCATTTACGCCCATTGCAGGCGGCCAATACGCCACCAACAAAAAAACAGGAATCAAGGCGATTCGAGCCAAAGTTAATATATTTGGAATGTTCAGGATACGACCTGTTGTCATAGACACCGCCAATGTTTCCCCTCTTTACGCTGCATATTCACAAGTTTTTTGAGGATTTGTCATCGTGAATAGGCTTCACTTTATACGAAATGCTAGTAGGTGTCACTAGGCAAACACGGTGATGGTCTGTCGGGCAATCGCTATTAGCCGATCCTGATCATCCCATAAGTGCGCATATTCTGTGGCATAACCACCGCTAGCATGATCGGTAAAAACTTTATATTTCATCCAATCTTGCAGCTGATTTTGCAAAGGATTGACATAGGTCACATGCCAAGTCAGTGAACTGGCAGGAGCGAGCTGCTCAAACATCGGCAGTACTCCAGGCGGCCACATATCAAAAGCCACCATCAAATCGGCAATGGTCATGGCACGATTCGTATGCTGTTTTGGGTTAAAACGCATCCAGCCTGCAAAATCAGGTTTATGACTAGCAGTAAACGGATATTGTCCTTCAGACCAAACCAAATCCATCTGCTGAAAACATTCAGGTGCTAAAGGATGATGCTGTGTAACAGGCAATTCCGTTGCAGGTGGAAAATTGGGCGCAGTACGTTCTTGTTGCACCACAATGCTGGAGTCACGTGCCGCACCAAAACTAGCAATTAAAATGCTTTGTACTGCATCATCCTGCCATAAACGAACTTCGACACTGGTCACAGATTTGCCTTCACGCAGAATTTCCGCCGTGAGCCGTGCCCGACCTTGTTGCACAGGTCCGACAAACGTGACACTGCTGCTTAGCAAGCGCTTTTTCGGATCGGCAATACAAAGCTGGGCTTTTTGCATCATCAAACCTGCCACCAATCCACCATAAATAGTGCGCCCCTGTAACCACCCAAGCGGGATGTCTATCCATTCTTGCTCGGCAATGGCTTGATAGGTCTGTAGCAACGACATAGCTTTTCCTTAAACAATGTTGTGGTTGATATTACAGGGTTTCGATCTGATGTGAATGTTCAATGACGACAGAGTCAATGCACTTTTTTGCTATTTACCTTTGTAGAAAATACTGCTTTTTATGCAGTAAATAGGGTCTGTTGACAATTCGTCTATGTTTGCGACGTGAGAGATATATCTCGCAAGATTTTTAGCTAATATAAGGCATGAGGCAGGAAATTTAGTCATTCATGCAGCACTTTATAAATCGTACGCGCCATTACTTCACCCAGTCCGGGTACTAAAGTCAACTCTTTTTCAGAAGCTTTCAGGACACCTTGTATGCCACCAAAATGGGTGAGTAAATCACGACGACGTTTTGGCCCTAAGCCCGGAATCACTTCAAGTATTGATGAGCCACGTTTTTTATCGCGCTTGGCACGGTGCTTGGTAATTGCAAATCGGTGTGCTTCATCACGTACCTGCTGAATCAAATGCAGCGCCTTATGATCTTCAGGCAGCTGAATTTTGCTGCCATCGGTAAAATGTAGCGTTTCTAGACCAGGTTTGCGTCCTTCGCCTTTGGACACCCCAATCATAAAGGCATCCAATCCTAACTCCTGCATGACCTCCATCGCCATATTCAACTGCCCTTTACCGCCATCAATCAGCAATAAATCGGGCAGCATGGCTTTTTTATAACGGCGCGTTAAAGCTTGGCGCATGGCAGCATAGTCATCTCCAGCCTGAATATCCTGAATTGAAAATTGTCGATAATCACGTTTGCGAATACCACCACTGTCAAATACCACGCAAGATGCCACAGTGTCTTCGCCCATAGTGTGCGAAATATCAAAACATTCAATCCGATCAATCGGGCGTCCAACCACTTGCTCTAACTGATGAAAACGCTCATTTAATTCAAAGTGATTGGCGAGTTTACCTTTAATGGCATGCTGCACATTCATTTGTGCCAATTCTTGCCACTCGGCACGGGTTTCACGCACTTTATGTTTAATTTGAATTTTTTTATCGAAGTGTTGCTGTAAGGCTTGTTCCAACTCTTTGCAATCTGCCACTTCCACATTAACAATCAATTCCGCTGGAATTTCATCGGCCACCTGAAAGTAAAAGTTGGCAATAAAATCGGCCAACATTTGCCCCAAATCATCGCCCAACATATCAGGAAAATAGCTTTTACCGCCCAGCATTTTGCCATTGCGCACATGCATAATTTGCACACAGGTCACACCTGCCTGATAAGCAATTGCGATAATATCGGCTTCGCCTTTGAGTTTATAAATGGCTTGCTGTGCCTGCACATCACGCAACAAAGCCATACGGTCACGGTAAAAGACTGCTTTTTCAAATTCCAACGCTTCGGCTGCAGCTTCCATTTTGGCAATCAATTGCTGATTCAGTTCTTTACTATCGCCCTGTAAAAATCGAATCGAATTATTAACATCTTCTTTATATTCTTCGGGCGAAATCAATCCTACACACGGTGCCGAACAGCGTTTGATCTGATATTGCAAACACGGACGCTGCCGTTGAGCAAAATAACTGTTTTCACACTGCCGCACATTAAACAGTTTTTGTAACACCACCAAAGTATCGCGGGCATTGTACGCACTCGGATAAGGCCCAAAAAACTTGCCTATCTGATGCTTGCCTTTGCCGCGTCCACTGGCAATACGCGGATAAGGCTGATCTGCCGACACAAAAATATAAACATAGGACTTATCATCGCGCAGCATAATATTGTACGGTGGACGATGCAGCTTAATCAGATTTTGTTCAAGCAATAACGCTTCAGTTTCGGAACGCACCACCAAAGTTTCAATATCATAAATACGCGCCACTAAAGCCTGCGTTTTAGGATGCTCGATGGTTTTGACAAAATAACTCGACACTCGGTTTTTTAAATTTTTGGCTTTGCCGACATATAACAACTCCCCGTCTTTACCCAACATACGGTAAACCCCTGGCAATTGGGTCATATTTGCCAAAATTTTCTCGATATGCTCACCTGCGTTTGGGTTCACGAGTCATCCTATTCTTGCTACATTCTTTACATGATGTGCTGCTTTATCTGATTTTTTCAAGCTTTATCCTGTGGCATAGCGCATGATCTATCCACTAAAACGATCAGCTCAGTGCTAAAAACGATCAGTCGGCAACACAAGATTTGCTATGCTCAGGCATCTTGTCAGCAGAAGGAAAGTGCAGGATGACGACCGCACCACACGGCATACCGACCATTCAATCCGCAACGTCCCAGCCGATCAGTACACATCAGTATGTATCCGCCAAAGACCGTTTGATTGGCAAGCCGCGCTTTCATTTTGAACCTACACAAGTCATGCAATTGTTACGTCAACGGATTATTGGACAAGATGCAGCGCTGAATGAAATCGAAAAAATGCTGTATGTGGTCAAGGCCGATTTCTCCAGCACAGAGCGACCACTTTCAGTGACTTTAATGCTTGGCCCGACAGGTGTTGGCAAGACCGAAACGGTGCGCCTGATTGCCGAAGCCATTTATGGTCGCCCCGATGCCTTCTGCCGCATTGATATGAATACCTTGGCGCAGGAACACTATGCGGCTGCACTCACAGGCGCGCCTCCTGGCTATGTCGGCTCTAAAGAAGGCCATAGTTTATTTGATGAAACTGCGATTGCAGGTTCGCACACCCGCCCAGGCATTATGCTGTTTGATGAACTGGAAAAAGCCTCAAGCGAAGTGATACGTGGCTTAATGAATGTGCTAGATACAGGCAAACTGACCCTGACTGCAGGCACCAAAACCATCGACTTTCGCAATTGCATGATTTTTATGACCAGCAATGTGGGTGCTCAAGCCGCACAACAATACTTAGATAAATTGAATCTGTTACCGCAAAAAGTACAACAACTGTGCTTAAAACGCATGCCCACACAACGGATCATTGAAAAAGTCATGCAGCGTAAATTTGACCCTGAATTTTTAAATCGGATTGACCGTAGTTTGCATTATCAAGCGGTATCTGCTGATGCCCTGCCGCAATTGGTTGAAATTGAATTGGAAAAGTTAAACCATCGCCTGCAGCATCAACAGCGCCAAGTCGAACTCACTGCAGCAGCTAAAGCCTATTTTTATCAGGGGCATGATATTCGTTACGGCGCGCGGCATTTGGGGCGTAAAATTCGTACTGAACTTGAACCCATTTTAGCTTTATATTTTTTAAAGTATCCTGAAAAATCGGAAATATGTGTAGATTGCAGTGCAAATCAATTGCACCTCAAAATAGAATAAGCCCGTGACTTATGCTGCGTGAATCTTGAGAATGCCGCTCTGCTCATCCTCAAAGTTTTGATGCTTATTTTTTGCTTTAAAAGCCTAGGGATTAGTCAGTAATTTCCATTCCCAAGGCTTGACTAAATTTGGTCTGATCTTTAGGTGAAACCAATACAAATTTTGGCTGCCCCGCTAGAAGATAATCAATTTTTAAACGCTTCAGCGACAAAGCAGGTGACGCTACCGAATTATTGGTTTTAGATATTTTTTGAATACTGTCGCGTGGAATATCCCATTTTAAAAACATGCAACGGATCTGCAAGCGTTCTGCATCGACCTGATAGCGCGTATTGAACACAGGCCACCACAACACAAAAATGGTAATGAAATACACCCCTGTGTGCACAGGAAATGCTGGCATCGTGCCTTTGGCGTACATGGTCAGCAATAACTGAATCAATAGACCAGACATACAAATCACAAAAGCCAAAACCCACCAATCTTTTTTAGAACGAAACGTTTGCATAAAAATTCCCCTATTTGCTTCATTCTATACATAAAAGTAGGCGGGAATTAAAGCACGTTGCTGAAATTTCTCAAAAATGTCATAAAAAACGCCCCGAAAGGCGTTGTGATGCTTTTAAACGCACTCAGTAGCCACAGATACAGGTAAGTCATACTTAATACGACTATCTTTTGAATTAATAAAAGCGGTATAAATATTAGGGGCTATATGTTCACATGCTGAAATCTTTACTACCCCTGTACTTGTCGCAAGGCTTCGATAACTCGCTAAATTAGAGCCTATTGTAGATGCACAAGTTGCAGCAGCCGCAGCCATAGAGACTTATTGCGCGGCACTACTGGGAGTATCAGATCCCTCAATTAAACGAGTTTCAGTAGAAGTTATCTCCGAAAAATTTAATAATTTTATTATCCGATTTCCTGTTTTAGTATTAGCACCTTTATCTACTTCGGCTAACTTAATCTTAAGGTTATTCCTTCCCTTGATATAAGGATATATATCAAGCATTGGAAATTTCTTACCTACGTTATGCTCAGCGATAGTAAATAGTTGAGGTTGAGCCAAGAATTTAGATGGAAAAGTAATCGTACTTTTACTATTCAGATTAATTGACTGATTAAACTTTGGATCAATTAGATAATATTTTAGTTCAGGGTTAAAAGGTAACGCAGTACTGGCTACTGGAAAGTAGCGCAATACACCATTTCCTTTACTGGTTTTATCTAAAACAATATATAAGTTCTGTCCTTGATATTCAGGATCAATTTTTACAGTTTCTTTAAACTTTAAATTCCCTTCAATTGATTGTTTACCTGTAGTCGGTTCAAAGAAAACTTCTCTAATTTGTTCATTATTTGGAATTAATACGTCTGCGACTAGTTGCCCTCTCGTGGTACTACTATTTACAACAGGTACATACTTATTAACATCGGCTTTCCAACAAGCAGTTGCTGAACACAAAGTGAAATTAGAAATATTAATCTCCCCAGCATCATTATTACTAGAAACTATTAGATTAACCCTCAAGCGAGACATACTATCTCTTTGAATGCCCTTGTATCCTTCTAGATTTTGGGATGTAAACGGAGGCAAAGCTGCTAAGACGGATGTCGATGATACTAGTAAACTCAATGCGAATAGTTTTTTCATTTTTTATCACTTAT
The DNA here is from genome assembly GCF_013420425.1 of Acinetobacter sp. YH01007. NCBI lineage: Bacteria > Pseudomonadati > Pseudomonadota > Gammaproteobacteria > Moraxellales > Moraxellaceae > Acinetobacter > Acinetobacter sp. YH01007. Next base: position 192,373 of record NZ_VOYC01000003.1, read on the forward strand.
TTAATTTTGCTCATTAAATATTAAAGTTTTTATTTAACATTTCCTTTAATAAATGTAATTTGATTGTTACCTACCAAATCTCATTCCATAATTCTTTTTAGGCTCGTTTATTTCTTTAACTTGCTGACTTACATTTCCAATGCCTGTAGAGCTAAGCAAAAAATAAAAGACCACATTGCAAGTCACTGCCTAAACTACCCATATCTACCGACTTCATGCTTTAAAACTTATAATCAAAACAAGGGATTGACTTTTCTGCCCACAACAACCCACTGATAACATCTATTTATCAAGCTTTTCTAAATCAAAAACACAATACAACCTGATTAAAAATAAAAGAGAAAACAATCACTTTCATCTTGCTTTAAACATAGGATTTTAAGATCGGGTCAAAAAGCAATTCCGTGCTATGAGAAAAATCATGACCCTTGCGTCACGGCTTGATACAACTTGCTATATTTTTTTTCGATATAGTTATCGTAAGATTAGCGAGGCATATATGTGTGCAGGACTATCGCACACGCTTCATAACATCAACTTAGAAGTCCTCCAAAATAAAGGAGATCAGGCATGATCCACGCTGGCAATGCCATTACCGTCCAAATGCTTTCGGACGGAATTGCAGAATTCCGCTTTGACTTACAAGGTGAGTCGGTCAACAAATTTAACCGTGCAACGATTGAAGACTTTAAAGCTGCGATTGAGGCTGTTAAAGCAAACAATGAAGTGAAAGGTTTAATCGTCACTTCTGCAAAATCAACCTTTATCGTGGGTGCAGACATCACCGAATTTGGCGCAAACTTCGCTCAAGGCGAACAAGCTATTGTGGATTGGGCATTGCCTGTTCACGACATCTTCAATGCTTTTGAAGATTTAGAAATTCCTAAAGTTGCTGCAATCAATGGTATGGCATTGGGCGGTGGCTTTGAAATGTGTTTGGTATGTGACTACCGTGTCATGTCAGACCAAGCACAGGTGGGCTTACCAGAAATCAAACTCGGTATTTTCCCAGGCTTTGGTGGTACGGTTCGTTTAAGCCGCGTTATTGGTATCGACAATGCGGTTGAATGGATGGCAATGGCTAACCCTAAACGTCCTGATGCTGCACTTAAAGACGGTGCTGTAGATGCTGTAGTTGCTGCAGATCAATTACAAGCGGCTGCGCTTGATTTGGTTAAACAAGCCATTGCAGGTCGTTTGGACTGGAAAGCAAAACGCCAAGAAAAATTAGACCCAGTGAAATTGAACCCACTTGAACAAATGATGGCGTTCAACACTGCAAAAGGTGCGGTATTAGCCAAAGCGAATCCTGCACAATACCCTGCACCAAAACTCATGCTTGATTCTTTACAAGCAGGTGCAAGCTTGCCACGTAATGACGCACTCAAAGCGGAAGCGGAAGGCTTTGCTAAAGCTGCGGTAACGCCACAAGCAGGTGCATTGATTGGTTTGTTCATCAACGACCAAGTGGTGAAGAAGACCTCGAAAAAATATGAAAAAGGTGCGCATCCTGTTAACCAAGCGGCTGTACTCGGCGCGGGTATCATGGGTGGTGGTATTGCTTACCAAGCGGCAAGCAAAGGCACACCAATTATCATGAAAGACATTGGCAATCCACAATTGGCATTGGGGATGTCTGAAGCAAACAAATTGCTGACCAAGCAAGTTGAACGTAAAAAAATGACACCTGCCAAAATGGGTGAAACTTTGGCACGTATCCGCCCAACTTTAAGCTATGACGAGTTTAAAGAAGTAGATATCGTGATTGAAGCCGTGACTGAAAATCCGAAAGTCAAAGGCATTGTGTTGGCTGAAACTGAAAAATCAGTACGTGAAAACACCATTATCGCGTCAAACACATCAACCATTTCGATTACACGTTTGGCAGAAAACCTACAACGTCCAGAAAACTTTGTCGGCATGCACTTCTTTAACCCAGTGCACATGATGCCATTGGTAGAAGTGATTCGTGGTGAAAAAACTTCACCTGAAGCGATTGCGACTACTGTGGTGCTTGCTCAGAAAATGGGTAAAACACCAATCGTAGTGAATGACTGCCCAGGCTTCTTGGTGAACCGCGTATTGTTCCCTTACTTTGGTGCATTCGACTTGTTACTTAAAGATGGCGCAGACTTCCAGCAAGTTGACAAAGTCATGGAAAAATTCGGCTGGCCAATGGGTCCTGCTTACCTGATGGATGTTGTTGGTATCGACACGGGCGTTCACGGTGCAGAAGTCATGGCAGAAGGTTTCCCAGACCGCATGAAGCCAGACTATAAAGGCTCAATCCAAGTCATGTACGAAAACAAACGTCTTGGTCAAAAGAATGACGTAGGTTTCTACAAATATGAATTGGATCGTAAAGGCAAGAAAGCCAAAGTGGTCGACCCAACTGCGTATGAGCTTGTAGCATCTGTCGCAACATCTGAAAAGCACGAATTTGATGCACAAGAAATCATTGACCGTATGATGTTGGCTTTCTGTAATGAAACAGTACGTTGCTTAGAAGACAACATCGTGGCGACACCATCTGAAGCAGATATGGCGATGATTATGGGTGTAGGTTTCCCTCCATTCCGTGGTGGCCCATGCCGTTATATCGACCAAACAGGTGTTGCTGAATACGTTGCGCTTTGCGACAAATATGCACACTTAGGAAAAGCTTATGAAGCGCCACAAATGTTGCGTGACATGGCTGCTAACAACAAAAAATTCTACGGTTAAGGAGCAACGTGAATGGCTACTTTAAATCCACGTGACGTTGTCATCGTTGATGGCGTACGTTCTGCAATGGGTAAAACCAAAAACGGTATGTTCCGCAATGTACGTGCTGACAGTCTATCGGCTGAATTGGTTCGTGCTTTAGTTGCTCGTAACCAGTTTGATGTCAACGAAGTTGAAGATGTGATCTGGGGCTGTGTTAACCAAACCCTAGAACAAGGTATGAACATTGGTCGTAATATTGCTTTATTGGCTGATCTTCCAAAAACAGTAGCGGGTCAAACTGTGAACCGTCTGTGTGGTTCTTCAATGCAAGCGATCCACACCGCTGCGGCACAAATTGCAACCAATCAGGGTGATATTTTCATCATTGGTGGTGTAGAGCACATGGGCCATGTGGGCATGATGCACGGTATCGACATCAACCCTGCTGCATCGAAGCACTATGCCAAAGCCTCAAACATGATGGGCTTAACTGCTGAAATGTTGGGTCGCATGAACGGTATTTCTCGTGAAGAGCAAGATGCCTTTGGTGTGGAATCACACCGTCGTGCATGGGCTGCAACGCAAGAAGGCCGTTTTAAAAACGAAATCATTGGCATTGAAGGTCATGATGCAAACGGCTTTAAACAACTATGTGACATCGACGAAGTGATTCGTCCAGATGCTAACCTTGAAGCATTCCAAGCTTTACGTCCTGTATTTGATCCGAAAGGCGGTACCGTAACTGCGGCGACATCTTCAGCATTGTCTGATGGTGCTTCTGCTATGTTGCTTATGTCTGCTGAACGTGCACAAGCATTAGGTTTGAAACCACGTGCGGTGATTCGCTCTATGGCCGTTGCAGGCTGTGATGCAGCAATCATGGGTTATGGCCCAGTACCTGCAACGCAAAAAGCACTTAAACGTGCGGGCTTGTCAATTGCAGACATTCAAACCTTTGAATTAAACGAAGCGTTTGCTGCACAAGGTCTATCTGTTCTAAAAGGCTTAGGCATTTATGATCAGCAAGATCGTGTGAACTTGAACGGTGGTGCAATTGCACTCGGTCACCCATTGGGTTGTTCAGGTGCGCGTATCACCACCACGTTATTGAACGTGATGGAACAACAAGACACGCAAATTGGTCTTGCGACCATGTGTATCGGTCTTGGTCAAGGTATCGCGACAATTATTGAGCGTGTGTAAAAAGTCTTCGTAATAAAAAAATCCTCGCATCATGCGGGGATTTTTTATTTTGTTGTTTTGAGCTGTTCTAATTTTTAAATTTTATTCTTTTGCATTGTTATCTTGAAGACTAGATGGCTGATCAGTTGTGATTTACCTGCACGGCTTAAACCAACAACTCCCCCATCAACCATGTCATATAGCGTTCTTTATCCATAAAGTCTGGGGCGCTGCCTGTATCCAAGCAATAATATTGTTGATTAAATTCAATCACAATTTGTTCAGTCTGATGCCAATCTTCAACCAAACGAAAGTGCTGATTAAAGAAGTAACGGTTCTTGCCCCAATTATTTAAATTTTCGAGTTTCGGGTAGTTTTTATTTTCTAAGAATTGCAAATACAGTTGTTGAATATCATCAAAGACTTGAATGCTGTTCATATTGGACCTGCCTAGCTGAGCAATTAAATCAACAGGCACAGTTTAGGCAAGAGATTTGAACGGCAGATGACATTCTTTTGACAATTTGATGTAAGGATTTGCCAGACCTTACAACTTGCTTTCCAGTGCCCGCTGATGCTGCTGAGTGATCTCTTGCATTTGCGTATTGAGCTGCACCATCTCTTGATATACCGCATTAAATTCTTTCAAGGCTGCATCTTCATAGAACATGAAGGTATTGTTTTTGAGCTCCCATTTATTGTTTTTTAAAATTGCAAACAACACATACGCCTTACCCAAATTTTTCTTTTCCAATTCAAATAATGCGTGTCCTTGGTCATTATGGCGGCTTTCTAGCAAAGATTCTGCTAAATGACGGCGCAAATTATGATTGATTTCAAGATTCTCAATCTGCTCCAAAGCCATCGCTTCATGCTGTTCTAAATGTTCCTGATACAGCTCTACCATGGCACGTACTTGCACCAACATGGCTTCGGTATCGGCATAGTCTTGTTTTTTATCTGCAGCAAGTCGTTGAGGATCTAAAAACTGATCCCAATTCAAGGCTTTTAATTCACGTAAATAGCTATTGCGCGCTTCGGCACTTTGCACCATGTGACTCAAGACAAAACTCGCCATAATTTGATAGTCGCCATCTAAACGATTATCTTTTAAGTCAATTTGAATCGGCTTAGACCAATCCTGTGCCTGTACAAAAATTTGTTCGGCTTTTTCATAAATCACATTTTGATAAGCATGCAATTGAGTGACTTGTTTTTGCTGCTGTTGATATTGATAAAACATCCCGCCAAAAATCAGCAGCGTTGCACATCCTATAATTAGCACTATACGTCGCATGCGTGCCCTCTTATTTTTTAATATTTGCAATATCTTAGCGTGAAGCCTGTCACATTTGTATAGCATTTTATGCTTATTTTCTAATGCAGCCATTAGAATATAGTGAAATAAATCAATTCATTTATACCTTTATATGATTCTGTATCCATGACGCTATTTGACCAGATGCTCAAAAATAAGTTTAGCATCGCTTTATGCTTTAAATTTTATGTAACATCCCCATCTTAGTAAAAAACAGAATTTGAGATTGTTCATGCGCGTTGATATTTGGTCAGATATTGTTTGCCCGTTTTGCTATATCGGCAAAAAACGTTTAGAGGCTGCTGCTGAAGAAGCAGGTGTAGAATTAGAAGTGCATTGGCACAGTTTTGAACTCGATCCAGATGCGCCACCGCGTCAGGAAGTGTCCAATTCAGAGCGTTTGGCACAAAAATATGGGCGCAGCCTTGCCGAAGTAGAAGACATGCAGCGTAATATTGCCGAAATGGCAAAAGCTGAAGGCATTGACTTTCAATGGGAAAATGCCAATTCAGGCAATACCTTTAATGCCCATCGTTTGGTGCATTTGGCGCAAAGTAAAGGCTTGGGCAGCGAAGCCAAAGAAGCTTTTTTCTATAGCTATATGACTCAAGGTTTGGCAATTGGCGAGCGTGAAACACTAGAAGATGTTGCATCACGTATTGGGCTGAACCCTGTAGAAGTGGATGATGTTTTGGATTCTGACGAATATGCCGACTTTGTAAAATTTGACCAAGAAGTTGCACGTGAACAATTAAACGTCACTGGCGTACCGTTCTTCGTATTTGATCAGCGTATTGCTTTAGCAGGTGCGCAGCCACGCGAAGTTTTTGTGCAAGTTCTGCAAAAAGCCCTTGAAACAGCAAGCGAGCTAGAGCTTGAAGATGCAGCAAGCTGCGATGCAGAACAATGCGATGTATCTGAACCTAAAGCTTAAGATTGAAATACAGACAAGGCTGAATAGTGTTCTTCCGGCTGATTAGACGTACAAAAAAATCCCATTACGGGATTTTTTTGTGCTTTTAAAATGGGTCAAAGTTCCAGCTTTGCCCCGCAACCATGCTTCGGTTAGTTGTCATCTTACTATGCTTCGTTAATGAAGCGAGGTGTTATTCAACCAAGAAGCTGATTTTTAAATTGACCCGATACTCCGTGATTTGATTGTCTTTAACCACCACTTTTTGTTCGTTAATCCACGCCCCTTGGACATTTTTAATTGTTTCTGTCACTTTAGCGATTCCAGTCTGAATCGCGTCTTCAAAACTTTTTGTACTGCTTGAATTAACTTCAACTACTTTTGCAATTGCCATGATTTTCTCACTGTCCTTTATCGTTATTGGAATTCCATCATAGATTAAAAAAACCGCATTTTTAGACTGTTTAACCAATCACAGCCAAAACATTACATGATTTCACACTGTCAAAAACTGTCACCATTCACCCGCATTTCAGACTTATCTAAATACAAATTTTGCAGACATCTCAACCATTTAAGCCTACACAAAAAATTAGAGCTAAAACTCTAATATATTGTTTTATATTGCTATTTTTAAAATAATTGCCGAAATGATCATTTTGTAAATTTTAAACTTTGTTATGATTCATGTGAATTTTTTATTTCGTTTGATCTCCCTACGATGTCTATTCTTCTGCCTAGACATTAACACTTTGGATGGATATTCCCATGAATATGTTTAAATCTGTTTTGATGGTTTCACTTTTAGCAATTGCTGCAAATGTATCTGCTCAAATTGTGCATGTACCTGATTTTCCAACTCAAAAAGTGAATACAGAATCGGCTGCATCTGAAGCTGTTGTAAATGAACCAACTTCGCAAAAGGCAGCTTAAGTTACGCGTTTTATCCACTAATTTTAGCTGTATTAATCTCTCCCATTTCTCTCCCCAAACAGCAGTCTAAAGCAGGCTGCTGTTTGTTTTTCTAATGCTAAATTTGCTTTAAATCGTCCATGCAACATCTAAAAACTGTGTTCTACCCAATTGCTAATACTTTTTTGGCACTGCGATTTAATTTTTTTTGATTATTTTTCATATAAAAAGCGCATTTTTTGTCAATAATGTCTAAAAAAGCACAAAAGCTGACAATTTTTAGCATGTATTTTTTAATTAAATCCATATAATTAAAGTGATTTTGTTTTCATTGCTATAGCAGATGCCTATGCAACAACTTCAAGCACTTATACAAAGAAAAATTCCACCTCAAGCGATTGAGGTCAGCCATTTAATCGAATTAGCCAAACGCTATCCTCAACCACAATCGGCAGAATATAAATTGATTGAATTGGCTCTGAATATTGTCTTGGCAGATTATTTGGAAAAAGCACAACAACATATTTAAGTATGCATCAATGAATACACTAGAAAAATCACTGTTGATTAAAGAATTACGCGACTTAATTGATGCTTTAACGCATAAAAGACTCAGTCTGTATGAAACAGCCAAAGCCAAAGCACGCATTAAAGAAATTTTTATGCTGTGCGATAAACCGATTTTTCAAAAACAGTTGCTCACATTTAAAGCCTCACAAAATCCAATTCAAACTGCGGTAACTTTTGCAGAACAAAGTTTATATGCACAATCTTTTCGTGGCGTATTTACACAACTTGAAGCACTTGAAACAGCACTTTATCAACAGCCTGAAGCAGGTTGGGCGATTTTGTATCAACCGAGAGCAGGTTGGCAAATTTGGTTAATTCCTGCTGCAGACCGCACTGCTCTGCTAAGCGAATTTCAAGATTTAGAGCAGGTCTATCGCTGGATGTTGGAACAGCAGCAACAGTATCACTGCCTTCAAACCGATGCAGAACTGAAACAAGCTGCTGTGCTAGAAGCTGCTCAAACTGTAACGACAGAAGCAGCACAAACTCAACCAATTTTTGCCACTGTAGACCCAGAAGAAAATAAAGCTGTAGATTCGCCAATTCAATTTGAATTCATTACAGACCACATCGCTACAGAAGAAGTTGCCTCGTCTGATACTCAAGTTGTGGACGTGGCTAAAGATGAACTTACAATTGAACCGACAGCAGACCAAACGATCATTTCCAACGCAATACTGAATACAGCTCAGCCTGATGCAACGACAATAGATACTGCCCAGATGACGGCTGGCACGCAAAAACCAAGCGTCAACCCAGCTTATAATCTATTGTTAAGCCAATATAGTTGCCCCATTTCTGCGCTCAATCTTAGCCAAAATGAGTCAGCACAGTTGTATCGGGTCTTTTTGCCTGAAGCGCTAGAAGTCACGCAATATGCCGATGTATTGGTGCATTTGTCTGATCCCGAAGAAGATCAGCAACAGGTGTTGGCGCGTACGGTATATTTGGCAGAACAAACCAATACGCAAGGACGCTTTATTAAATATGTGGTACTGCTTGGCGCATTAGATCAAATGCAAGCGATTCGTTTGACTCAAAACTTTTGCCAACAGTTTGAACATGAAATTGCAGCAATACGTGAAATTTCTTGGGAAAAATTACAAGAACATTTATTTGATTTCGATCAGCTTTTTCAATGCTATAGTCATGATGCTCAAATCGTGTGGCAGCAAGAACATTATTTTCCTTTCATTCCGATACAGCACATTCAAACTACTAAGTTTATTCAGTTTGAAGAAAGTGAAGCACAGAGTCATACCCCTTTGATTTTACTGAAAGAACGACAAAAAATTCGTGTGATTCATGGTCAAAAGCGCTTACAACTGTCCCGTACTGAACAAGCTATACCGCACATTTTATTAGATCGACAACAAGGTATTAGTTGGCAAATGATTCAAAAAGTCATCTCCCAATTACAGCAACCGATTGATGCTTTGCAGTTATGCCAAGCACTTCAAATGTATCAAGAAAAAGAGGTTTCTGCCTAAAAACTGCCGTTTATATTATGATTTTGTAGCCAAGTCTTGCTTTTATCTCATAGATTTTCAACACTAACAAAAATGGCTTAAAGATCAGTAAATAATGTCAAGAATAAAGCACACATCGCCTTTTATATTAAGCTGTCTCTTAAGTGGGGTCGCAGGCATCACTTTTGCACAAGAATCAACTCAAGCAGTGGATCAAGCCCATACGTCACTGCCACCTTATGAATTGCCTGTCGCTCCGCCAAGTGCAGCAGATAAAAACGGTTTTTATTACACGATTCCACGTTGGATTGATGCTACACCGACGGTGTTACCCGAACAATCCAATGAACCCATTGTACCTGCCACCGCAGAAACGGAACATTTAACTTGGTTCGATCAACGTCAAAAAAATATTCGCAATTGGGCAGATAAAACAGCACATAAACTGGATAACTGGTTTGGTGAACCAAGTCCTGAACAGCCTGCCTCAGCCACTTTGCGGGTTTTGGTCGATAGCAGTTGGGATAAGTATAATGAATATGAAGTCAAACCTCGTATTCGCGGGAAAATCAAACTGCCTACGCTTGAAAATAAACTCAGTGTGGTCTTTGGTGATGACTCGCTCGATAACGAATTGCAAAATAACGTCGCCATTACCAACGAAAACCCAGCGCATGATGCAGACAAAACTGTAGACAGCAAACGTAGCCGTGAAGACAACAGTTCTCTGGCATTACGTTGGTCGAACTTTGCCGAGCGTCTACCTTTTGAAACAGATGTCGATTTAGGGGTACGTTCTGGCGATGATATTTATCTGCGTTTAAAAGCCTCTAAAGACTGGACTTTGGAAAATGATTTCTCTTTTCATGCCGAACAAATTTATCGTTATGGCATCGACAGTGAAAATTATCTCAGAACCAACTTGGAGCTCACGCACGCACGCCCCAATCAGGCTTTCTTGTCCAATCAATTTAGCCTGACCTATGCCGATGAACAAGATGATGATTTGGTTTGGGACAACTACACCTTTAGACAACATCAATTCTTTGCAGGCAACCGCTTTAACTATGGCATTTATACAGGCGGTTATTATCACGATGATGACTTACGTTTAAATCGTTGGGGGCCATTTGTCTCTTGGCGTCAACCATTTTTACGTGAATGGTTCTTTATTCAGGGCGATGTCAATTATTTAAATGATGATCGCGCAGATCGTAATCATTATCTCGGTGCTTTAGTGCGTTTAGAAGCCATTTTCTAAACAGGTAACATCTACAATCAAGCCAAATTAAAAAACCAAGTCTTGCGAACAGGACTTGGTTTTTTTGCAAGATGATCTTGCAAGATGACGATGCATTATTTGTACAACGCATCATCGATCATGTTCATGCGAAAGCAGACTTACTTTAACAGTAAGCTATTAATACGTTTCACATATTCCGCTGGGTCTTCAGGCAAGCCACCTTCAGCAATCACAGCTTGATCAAAAATCACATGCGCCAAATCATCAAATTGATTGGAGTCCTGTAATTTTTTCACCAAAGGATGCTCTGGGTTGATTTCCAAAATTGGCTTCATATCAGGTACAGCTTGCCCTGCATCCTTCAACATACGAATCAATTGTGGTGACAGTTCACCTTCACCTGTTACCAAACAAGCAGGGGAATCAACCAAACGTGTAGTCACACGCACTTCTTTGGTTTTACCGCTTAAAGATGCAGACAATTGCTCAACCACAGGTTTAAATTGTTCTGCAGCCGCGTCTAAAGCTTTCTTCTCTTCAGCATCTTGTAGATCGCCTAAATCAACCGCACCTTTAGATACGTTTTGCATTGGCGTGCCATCAAACTCCTGCACAAAGTTCATCGCCCACTCGTCTACGCGTTCTGCCATCAACAACACTTCAATGCCTTTTTTCTTAAACAACTCCAACTGTGGAGAATGCTTTGCTGCGTTCAAGTTGTCTGCCGTAACGTAGTAAATGGCTTTCTGACCTTCTTTCATTCGCGCTTTATAGTCCGCCAATGAGGTACTGATGTCATCATTACTTGAAGTAGCGTAGCGTAATAATTTCAGGATACGTTCACGGTTGCCAAAGTCTTCGCCTAAGCCTTCTTTTAAAACTGAACCAAATTCTTGATAGAATTGCTTAAATTTTTCTTGGTCTTTTTCATCTTCAGACTTGGCTAAATTGTCCAACATGGTCAACACACGACGGGTATTGCCTTCGCGGATGGTTTTCACATCACGGCTTTCTTGCAATAACTCACGGCTCACGTTCAATGGCAAATCGGCGCTGTCCACCACACCTTGTACAAAACGTAGATAGTTCGGGATCAGGTTGTCTGCCTCATCCATAATAAATACGCGCTTCACATACAATTTAATCCCCGCTTTGGCTTCACGAGTAAAAATGTTGTGCGGTGCTTTACTTGGCACATACAACAACTGGGTGTATTCAGTACTGCCTTCAACACGGTTATGCGCCCATGCCAATGGTGCGTCAAAATCGTGGCTGAGGTTTTTATAAAACTCAATGTACTGTTCTTCACTAATTTCGTTTTTATTGCGCGTCCACAACGCACTGGCCGAGTTAATTGCTTCCCACTCATCAGTTTTCACATACTGACCTGCTTTCGGTGTTTCACCTTCAGCTGCTTCTTCTTGCTGCCATACTTCTTTCTGCATTTGAATTGGCAAACTGATGTGATCAGAGTATTTATTGATGATCTGCTTAACTTTGTAGCTTTCTAAATAATCCAGCGCATCTTCACGCAAGTGCAGAATAATATCGGTACCCCGTTCTGCTTTGTGAATTTGCTCGACATCAAACTCGCCAGTACCCGTGCTGCTCCAACGCACGGCTTCATCTGCAGCCAATCCTGCACGGCGTGATTCCACAATAATTTTATCCGCCACGATAAAACCTGAATAAAAACCCACACCAAATTGACCAATCAATTGCGCATCGGCTTTTTGATCGCCTGTCAATTTCGACATAAAATCTTTGGTGCCCGATTTGGCAATGGTACCCAAATGCTCAATCGCTTCCTGCTGACTTAAACCAATGCCATTGTCTGAAATGGTCAGGGTTTTCTTGTCTTGATCTAAGCGAATACGCACACGTAAATCAGGATCATTTTCATAATATTCAGGATGGTTGATGCCTTCAAAACGTAATTTGTCGCAGGCATCCGATGCGTTAGAAATCAGTTCACGCAAGAAAATTTCAGGGTTGGAATAAAGAGAATGGGTCACCAAATGTAATAACTGCGCCACTTCGGCTTGGAAACTATGTTTTTGGCTTTGCTCGCTCATTCATCACTCCTTAAATTCATAAACATGGTTATTGTTGGATGTGTTAATGAATTGGAGTGATTGCCTGATTTTTCAAGCCTAAACCCAGAAAAATTTAAAAAGGCGCGCGTTGATAGACCTGATTTAAATGATCCTCTAATTTCTGCTGGCGTAAATTATACACTTGGGTTAAACAATCAACGGAAGCGCCACAACGATCACGCAACTCTAACCAGCGAAATTGTTCATCACGAATTTGTGAACGTGTCCCCATAGCGACCAAGCGGCTGACGATACGATAGGTGGTTGCCATTTTCACATCGGCATCATTGACCGGACGATGTTCACAAATAGCATGTTCCGTTTGTGTTTTGGCGTTTTCACAAGAAAAACTCGCCGCATGCCCTGCGACACTCAGCATTAAACCAACACATATAGGCCAACCGTATTTTATCAACATGAATTAATTCCTTCTTTATCATTCTTTACTTTATCGTTCAGACTGTAAATGAACATGGCACATGCACTCAATTTTTTCATTCGATACATTTGTTATTTTTTGCAATAAAAAACCCCATCATAAAGATGGGGTTGCGCTGATTTTTATTATTATAAAGAGCTACATTTATAATTAGAATTTGTAGCTATAACCGATGGTGTACACCATTGGATCGATGTCTAAATCGATTTTTTTAACTGTAGTGCCACCCGCTTTAACAGTCACTTCAGGACTCAATTGTGCATAACGAGCATCAAAGAATACGCCCCAGTTTTTTGCATCGGCTGGCTGGAAGTTAAAACCGATTTGACCTGCAAAACCAAAATCCTCTTTCACTTTTACATCTAAATCAGCTAAATTACCTGATGTTTTTTCATCCCAAGCAACAAATGCCGTACCACCTACACCAATGTATGGTGTAAAACGGGTTGAATTTTTAAAGTGATATTTAGCAGTTAACGTTGGTGGTAAATGCTTAATTTTAATTTTATTCTCACCCTCGTGAGCTACATCATGGCTAATTGGTGTCGCCAACAATAACTCAGCAGAGATATTGTCATTAAAGAAATATTCTACTGAAGGTGTAAATGCATATTCATGATCTGCTTCAAAATGACCAAGATCTGGATCTGTAGTATCTTGAGTTGGAGAAATTACAGAACCACCAACTTTAACTTGCCATTGACCTGCCATAGCAGAAGCAGACATTCCCATTAATGCAATTAGAGCAACATGCTTTAACATTTCAAAACCACCTTTAGAATAAAAATCTTAACGCTTAATTAATATTAAACATGACCACTATTAATATGCAACACATATTAAACATAATATTTTAATTATTTTATAAGCTATTCATTATTATATAAATTTATTTTAAATAGACCAAATTACTTGGTTTTAAAATCCGAGTTAATTAATAGAGTTTATATTATTATTTCCCGACTATATTACTCAATTTTATTTTAAAAATATATTAAAAGATTTATTTAAAATACATCTTATATTTATTTAAAAACTAACACAAATTTATTTTAAATAGATTAATTCACTCAGACTTTCTATTTTTAAATCATAGAAAATCAATAAAATTATCCAAATTAAATAAAGAGAATTAAAATCATCTTCATTCTAATATTAGAAGTTGATGACAACGAAAAATGGATCATTTTGTTAGAGAGTTTGAATTTTGTATTGGGTTTCAATCGGCAGATGTAAGGATGAACTTGAGGAAGATTCTTCTTGTCGTTTTAGCACGATGCTGCAACGTGCCCAGTCTATTCTGAACACGTGCGCTTAAAAATTTTGGTGATAATTTACAGCACCATCGCTGCAATCCAACCAAAAATCATCAATGGAATATTAAAGTGAATAAAAGTCGGTACCACACTGTCCTTCATGTGGTCGTGCTGCCCATCCATATTTAAACCCGAAGTTGGCCCCAAGGTTGAATCCGATGCTGGAGAACCCGCATCTCCTAAGGCTGCTGCTGTACCAATAATCGCAATGGTTGCTGCAGGGCTAAAACCGAACTGCAAACATAAAGGCACATAAATAATCGCTAAAATAGGCACGGTAGAGAAAGATGAGCCAATCCCCAAGGTGATTAACAAACCAATCAATAACATTAAAAATGCAGCCAAAGCTTTGCTATTGCCAATCCATTCCACCGACGCTTCTACCAAAGCAGGCACTTGATTAGTCGCTTCAATCACTGAAGCGAAACCTTGTGCAGCAATCATAATAAAGCCGATGAGTGCCATCATACGCATACCTGTAATGATCACATCATCTGCTTCTTTCCATTTGAAAATTCCCGCACAGCTTAAAATGGCAACACCGACCAAACCTGCCAGAATCATCGAATCTGAATACAATTGCACCGCCAAGGTTGCAATAATCGCAAACACTGCCATCCACAGCGTAAATTTAGCAATTTGTGGTGCTTGTAAGCTTGACCCTGTTGTGTCTGCATTGAGTTCACTCGAAATGCTTTGGGTACGCTCTACCTGCACATCTTGATAATGTCGAGGCTTACGATAGCTCACAAACAACGCGATCAATAGCCCAATAAACATCCCAAACACAGGAATAAACATGGCAGCAGGAATATCTTCATTTTGAATGGCAAAACCATACGGAGCACCAAAGGTGTTGATATTGTGCGCCAAAATATCATTCAGAAAGATTGCACCGAAACCCACAGGAACAAACATATAGGTGGCAACCAAACCAAAAGTCAGCAAACAAACCACTGCACGACGGTCTAGGTTTAAATGATTGAAAACACTTAATAAAGGTGGAATCAATACAGGAATAAATGCAATGTGTACAGGGATTAAGTTCTGTGAAAATACCGCTGCCAAAGCCACAGTAAAATAAATCAGATATTTAACGCGGTTCTGTACCTTAGTATTACTGCTACCTGTTAAAGTGCGAATCAGTTTGTAGGCCAATAAGTCAGGCAAACCTGAACGTGCCAAAGCCAAAGCAAATGCACCTAAAATACCGTAAGCAAGAGCAATTTTTGCACCACCACCTAAGCCATTATTAAACGCATCTAAAGTGCCTTGTAAGCCTAAACCAGCCAGTAAACCACCTGAGACTGCACCAATAACCAAGGCAAAAACCACAGGCACACGAGCCAACGACAATCCGAACATGATTGCAATGGCAGCAAGAATTGCGAACATAAGAGATGAAAATTCAAAAAAGAAGCTATTTTATCAGAGATTATGCAGATTGGAGTTGACCAAACATTCAACTCCGACAAGCGTTTCTGATTTAAATTACTGCAGCATGTGAATTTGAATGACCTAAGGCAAAATCACGGATGGCAGTAGCAACCGCTTGCGGCTGACTAAGAATCGCCCAGTGATTAGCTGCCAACTCCACACGTTGAAAATCATCTACCCAATGCGACATTTCATCAATCAATTCAGCACCCACAAATTGATCATATTTCAAGACAATAGCTTGCACAGGGCAAATTGCGTAACGCTGCCGCGGCTTAAATAAACGTGGCATAAAATTGGCACGATATAAATTGACGCCATATCGCCCATCTTTACTGATATTAGGATTGACCGGAATATCTTGATCACGTTCTAAACGCATCACTACCTGACGCCACTGCTTTGGTTGAAAGAACTGCCAAACTGCAGGCGCAAGTGCAGGAAGTTGGAAAGCAGCAATATACCAAGATTTACGCATTTGTTTGAAAAATTTAATTTTATTTTCAGAAAACTGCTTACGCATCCAAAACGCTGCATGATCCAAACATGGGCCTGAAATAGTACTGTAAGATAAAATTCGTCCTTTTAAATCTGGATCAGTTACAGCTTCCCAAGACTGAATTGAACCCCAGTCATGAGCTGCCAAGTGAAATGCACGCTGCCCCAAAACGGCATTAGCAACAGCCATTAAATCTGCAGCCAATTGAGCCAAGCTATAGGCACGAATGGATTTGGGAATGGAGGATTGTCCCGCACCACGTACATCGTAACTCACCACATAAAAATCTTGTACCAACACGGCAATCACTCGTTCCCAGACTTCTTGGTTATCTGGATAGCCATGCAGCAAAATCAATGCAGGTGCCGTTTTTTCCCCCCAAGTTTTGACATAAAGCTGTTGATAATCTGAGGTTTCAATCCATTGCGTTTGTGCTTGCATAAACATCCTGTTGTTTATTGTTGACATGATTGCTCTTGAGAATAACAAAATATGCCATTGGCTTGCTCAAATTTCATACTAATATAAGAAAAATCTACTTAAGGCTCTATAAAGTTTCCCATGAACCTCATCAAAAAATTGCAGCAACTTCCTATCGTTTCTAAATACTTTTTAAATCGGTACCCACCCTATCGGGGTGCAGGTATTGAAATTGATCAAATCGATTTAGCCAACCACCATGTCCGTGTCAAAATGCCACTGACCCGCAAAAATCAAAACATTGTCGGGGTGCATTTTGGCGGCAGTCTCTATTCCATGGTCGATCCCTTTTATATGTTAATTCTGATGCATCACTTGGGTTCAAAATATATTGTTTGGGATAAAGCTGCGACGATTCATTTCCTAGCCCCTGGGCGCAGTACAGTCTATGCCGATATTCGCCTAAGTGCTGCTGAAGTCGAAGAAATTAAACAACTCGCAGAAGACTATGCGCCTGTTACACGTCAATATACGCTCAATATTGTCGATGAATCAGGCGTACGAATCGCAGAAGTGCATAAAACATTATATATCCGACGCAAAAAGCCCAAAGCTGCTGCACACTAAACAGCGCAGTACGCATCCACAAAAAAGCGCAGCCTCACGAGATGCTGCGCTTTATAGAAACAATTTGAGTTTTCAGTTAATCGATCAAGTTACTGGTCAGATCAAATTAGCGTTTTTGCTCAATTGCAGCGCCTGCACCGCCACCAACAGCACCGCCAATTGCAGCACCCGCATTTCCGCCAATCACTTCTTTACCTAAAATCGAACCAATTGCACCACCAATGCCGCTATAGGTTGCATTGCGGTTCGAGCCGTCTTGTGTCTTACTTCCTACTGCCGCACCCGCACCTGCACCTGCTGCTGCACCAACGCTACCGCCAATACTATTCCCAGCTGCACCACCTACAGCACCACCTAAAGCTGCTGCACCAATACGCTGGTCATTTGAACTCATGCTCTCACAACCCGCCATTAACATGGTCGATACAGTTGCAACTGCCAATACGCTAAATACTTTTTTCATCGCGATGTCTCCCCGCTGTTGTTGATTTTAAGTGTAGTGCATCTTGCGGCATCAACTTTGAAAAATCTGTTACCAAGCACAGTAAGATATGAGTATTTCTGTAAAATGCTTAAGGCATCATAAAGGATTCTGTACCCTCTTCTTCAAGTACCACCACATCACGTGTGGTTTTACCATCTTCAGTAAACACAGCATGAGAAACTGTTTCTTTGCTTTCAGGCGTTTTGACCCGATCCAGTTTTAATGTGCGATGAATTGGCGCCTGCCCCTGCTTATATTCCATGCCTTCTGCATCAATCGTTTTCACTTCAGAAATGACTTTACCATCCTGCTTTAGGGTTTTATTCAACTCAATTTTTGAGGTTGGTACAATCACCCCACCTTTTTGAATCACAGGAATACCCAATTGTTTCTCTGAAAACTGTGCTTGATCATCATCAAAAACAACTTCCTTTGCCACAATATCTTTACCCTGATTGCTCACTTCAAAAATCGTGGCTTCTACATGGCGTATAGGCTTTTCACCTGTCACTGTACGAATCACTTCAGTTTTTAGAATAGGCACAATGGCTTTGTCTTTCACCACAATGCTGTTTGGCATTGGTGCAGCCGAAACAGACACACTCAGTAGCATTGCCGATAAACACAGTGTCAGTCCTCTAAATTGCATAAGCTATCCCCTTAGTTTTCTTGATATTTTTAAATTGTTCTTAATTCACTATATGCAATATTGCGGCTTTATTAAAGCAAAATATGCAACTAAAACGTTGGCAAAAAAAAGACGCCTCGAAAGGCGTCTTTAAATGATGCTTTAAAACGAATTAGAGATCGTTAAATTCATCGCTAAATGCTTGGCTTAATGCTTGATCTACATCAGAGAAATCATTCACTAATGCCAATTCAGCAGCTTCAGCTTCTTGACGACGACGCTCTAAGTGGTAAGCAAGACCCGTACCTGCTGGGATCAAACGACCCACAACAACGTTCTCTTTCAAGCCACGTAAATCATCTTCTTTACCTGTTACAGCCGCTTCAGTTAACACACGTGTAGTTTCCTGGAACGATGCAGCAGAAATGAACGAGTCTGTTGAAAGCGATGCTTTGGTGATACCCATCAATTGACGTTCAAACTTCGCTGGGAACTTGTTTTGTGCAAGTACAGCTTGGTTTTCTTGTACCACGCGAATGTAATCCACTTGTTCGCCTTTGATGAAGCTCGTATCGCCACCATCGGTGATTTCAACTTTACGCAACATTTGACGCACGATGACTTCAATGTGCTTATCGTTAATTTTTACACCTTGTAAGCGGTAAACGTCTTGAACTTCGTTCACGATGTAGTTGGTTAATGCCACTTCACCTTTCAAGCGTAAGATGTCATGTGGGTTTTGTGGACCATCAGAAATGGTTTCACCACGGTTCACATGCTCACCTTCAAACACGTTGATGTTACGCCATTTTGGAATCAACTCTTCGTAAATCTCAGAGCCATCATCTGGTGTAATCACTAAACGGTTCTTACCTTTGGTTTCTTTACCAAAGCTCACGATACCTGACACTTCTGCAAGAATCGCATGCTCTTTTGGTTTACGTGCTTCAAATAAGTCTGCAACGCGTGGTAAACCACCGGTAATATCACGAGTACGTGAAGATTCTTGTGGTACACGACCAATAACGTCACCCACACCGATATTTTCGCCATCACGGACAGAAAGAATCGTGTTCTGTGGCAAGAAGTAGAACTGTTCGCCACCATCCACAGTGTCTAATACCACAGCAGGACGTAAGTCTTTACCTGACGCAGGACGTGAAGTCACTGGCAAGATTTCAACTGTGGTCATACCTGTTGCATCATCAGTTTTCGAGGTTGCAGTCACGCCATCAGCAATTTGGCTGAAACGGATTTTACCCGCAACTTCGGTCACAAGTGGATGCGTGTGTGGATCCCAAGTCGCCACAATACCGCCAGCTTCTACCGCTTCGCCATCTTTGAGCAAGATTGACGCACCGTATGGCAGTTTATAACGCTCACGCTCACGACCTAACTCATCGGCAATACCAATTTCACCTGAACGTGAAACAGATACCAAGTGACCTTTAGCGTGTTGTACAGTTTTCACGTTATGGAAACGTACTGAACCTTTGTTACGCACTTGTACGCTATTGGCTGCAGAAGTTCGGCTTGCCGCACCACCCACGTGGAATGTACGCATGGTTAACTGTGTACCTGGCTCACCAATCGATTGAGCAGCCATTACACCCACAGATTCACCTGGATTCACCAAGTGACCACGTGCTAGGTCACGACCATAACACTTCGCACATACACCAAAGGTCGATTCACAAGATACCACTGAACGTACTTTTACTTCATCGACACCTTGCTCTTCTAAGAAGTTAGCAAGTTTTTCATCAATGAGTGTGTTACGTGGCAGAATAACTTCGTCTGAACCCGCTTTCTTCACATCTTCTGCAGTTACACGACCTAATACACGCGTACCAAGGTTTTCAATGACATCACCACCTTGAATGAATGGTGTCATCACTAAACCGCCATAAGTACCGCAATCTGGCTCAGTAATTACCAAGTCTTGTGCAACGTCAACCAAACGACGTGTCAAGTAACCTGAGTTCGCTGTTTTCAATGCGGTATCGGCCAAACCTTTACGCGCACCGTGAGTTGAAATGAAGTACTGAAGTACCGTCAAACCTTCACGGAAGTTCGCTTTAATTGGCGTTTCAATGATCGAACCATCTGGTTTCGCCATCAAACCACGCATACCCGCCAACTGACGAATCTGTGCCGCACTACCACGCGCACCTGAATCCGACATCATGTAGATCGAGTTGAATGATTTTTGCTTCTCGTCTTCACCCTGTTTGTTTTTCACAGTTGTGAATGACAAGTTGTCCATCATCGCTTTAGCAACTTGGTCGTTGGTACGTGCCCAAATATCGACCACTTTGTTATAACGCTCACCCGCAGTTACGAAGCCTTGCTCGAACTGTTGTTCAATTTCACGAACTTCAGTTTCTGCTTTTTCAATAATTGCTTGTTTTTGTGGTGGAATAACCATGTCTTCCATACCCACAGAAACACCTGAACGTGTCGCTTGACGGAAGCCCAAGTACATCAATTGGTCTGCAAAAATAACCGTGTCTTTTAGACCTAATTTACGGTAGCAAGAGTTGATTAACTTTGAGATGTTCTTTTTGTTCATCTCTAGGTTAATTTGCTCGAAGCTTAAACCTTCAGGCACAACTTCCCAAAGCAAGCAGCGACCTGGTGTCGTATCTACAACAATAGTTTGTTGCTCACGCTCACCATTTTCATTGATTACGGTTTGGTGTACACGTGCTTTTACGCGAGCGTGTAAGTCAACTTGACCCGTTGCAAGTGCACGGTTTACTTCGTGCGTATCTGCAAACACCATGCCTTCACCTTTGGCATTGATTGCATCACGCGTGATGTAATACAAGCCCAAGACAACGTCCTGAGATGGTACGATGATTGGCTCACCGTTCGCAGGAGACAAGATGTTGTTGGTCGACATCATTAACGCACGCGCTTCTAATTGCGCTTCAAGTGTTAATGGTACGTGTACCGCCATTTGGTCACCGTCGAAGTCAGCGTTGAACGCAGCACAAACGAGTGGGTGTAAACGGATGGCTTTACCTTCAATCAGGATCGGTTCAAATGCTTGAAGACCTAAACGGTGAAGTGTAGGCGCACGGTTCAACATCACTGGGTGTTGACGAATTACAGAGGCAAGTACATCCCAAACTTCTGGGGTTTCGCGCTCAACCATTTTCTTCGCAGCTTTAATGGTGGTTGCTTGACCTGAAGCTTGTAATTTTGCAAAGATGAATGGCTTGAACAGTTCAAGTGCCATTTTCTTCGGAAGACCACACTGGTGTAAACGTAGGTTTGGACCAACGGTAATCACCGAACGACCTGAATAGTCAACACGCTTACCAAGTAAGTTTTGACGGAAACGACCTTGCTTACCTTTGATCATATCTGCCAAAGATTTAAGCGGACGCTTGTTTGAACCTGTGATTGCACGACCACGACGACCGTTATCTAACAAGGCATCAACAGACTCTTGTAACATACGTTTTTCGTTACGTACGATGATGTCTGGCGCTGCAAGGTCAAGAAGACGCTTCAAACGGTTGTTACGGTTAATCACGCGACGATAAAGATCGTTCAAGTCAGAAGTCGCAAAACGACCACCTTCAAGTGGAACCAACGGGCGAAGATCTGGTGGAAGTACAGGCAGTACATTCATCACCATCCATTCAGGCTTGTTGTTCGACTCTTTGAACGCTTCCATCAACTTCAAACGCTTAGAGGCTTTTTTCAGCTTAGTTTCTGAAGTTGTTTGTGGAATTTCTTCACGTAAACGAGCAATTTCAGCTTCAAGATCGATGTCTTTTAACAAGTCTTGAACTGCTTCAGCACCCATTTTCGCAGTGAATTCATCACCATGCTCTTCTAGAGCATTGAAGTATTCTTCGTCATTGAGAAGTTGATATTTCTCAAATGGCGTCATACCTGGGTCAGTAACCACATAAGATTCGAAATACAATACGCGCTCGATATCACGTAAAGTCATATCAAGTAATAAACCAATACGGCTTGGTAATGATTTCAAGAACCAAATGTGTGCAACTGGAGAAGCGAGTTCGATGTGACCCATACGCTCACGACGAACTTTTGCAGTCGTTACTTCAACGCCACATTTTTCACAAATGACGCCTTTGTATTTCATACGCTTGTATTTACCACACAAGCATTCGTAATCTTTTACTGGACCAAAAATTTTGGCACAGAATAAACCATCACGTTCAGGCTTAAACGTACGATAGTTAATGGTTTCTGGCTTTTTAACTTCACCGTGAGACCATGACTTAATCATTTCTGGTGACGCAAGACCAATACGGATGCGGTCAAACTCTACTGGAGCATGACCGTCTGAATCCGTCTTTTTGCGCATGATATCGAGCAAGTCTTTCAATTTTTTTCTCCGTGTGCTGGGAGGCTGTTTTCACATCCCAACTGGGTCACAAATATTGTTTTTTAACTGAGTTTTAATCCCCCTTAATCCCCCTTTTTCAAAGGGGGAAAAGTCCCTCTTTTATAAAGAGGGATCTAGGGAGATTTAATGGAGATGCTTAGTCACCATTTTTCAGTTCAATGTTGATACCTAAAGAACGGATCTCTTTGGTCAATACGTTAAACGATTCAGGCATACCTGGGTCCATATAATGGTTACCATCTACAATGTTCTTATAGATACGGGTACGACCTTCAACGTCATCCGACTTCACAGTGAGCATTTCTTGAAGTGTGTATGCAGCACCGTATGCTTCAAGTGCCCAGACTTCCATCTCACCGAAACGCTGACCACCGAATTGTGCCTTACCACCCAACGGCTGTTGCGTTACAAGTGAGTAAGAACCTGTAGAACGCGCGTGCATCTTGTCATCCACTAAGTGGTTGAGTTTGAGCATGTACATATAACCTACAGTCACTGGACGGTCGAATTTCTCGCCTGTACGACCATCGTACAACACGGTTTGACCTGAACGTGGTAATTCAGCCAGTTCAAGTAATTCTTTAATTTGACCTTCTTCTGCACCATCAAATACAGGAGTAGCCAACGGAACACCTGCACGTAAGTTGCCAGCCAATACCAAGATTTCATCATCAGTTAAGCTGTCAAGATCTTCTTGCTCGCCACCAACTTTGTTATAAATCTTGTCTAGGAACTCACGTAGTTCAGCAATTTCACGTTGTTGTTTGAGCATTTTATCAATTTGCTCACCCAAACCTTTGGCTGCCATACCCAAGTGTGTTTCAAGAATCTGACCCACGTTCATACGCGATGGTACGCCTAGTGGGTTCAATACGATATCTACTGGTACACCGTTAGCATCGTGCGGCATGTCTTCTACAGGCAAGATGTTTGATACAACACCTTTGTTACCGTGACGACCCGCCATCTTGTCACCCGGTTGGATGCGACGCTTAACAGCAAGATAAACTTTAACAACTTTCAACACGCCCGTAGTGAGTTCATCGCCTGTAGAAAGCTTACGTTTCTTCTCAGCGAATTTCTCATCAATTTCAAAGCTCTTCTCTTTCAAGAAAGTTTGAATTTGAGTTAAACGCTCAGCAATTGCTTCATCACTTGGTTGAATTTCAAGTAGATCAACTAACTCTAAACCAGACAACACATCTTCAGAAAGTTTGTCGCCACGTTTAGTTGTACCGCCACCGTTAGATTCTTGACCTTTTAATAAGCGGATAATACGTTCACGCGCTGCTTCTTCAAAGATTTTGTATTCTTCTTTCAAGTCTTTGCGGTATGCATCAAGTTGTGCTTTTTCAATCGCTTGTGCACGTTCGTCTTTTTCTAGACCATCACGGGTAAAGACTTGAACGTCAATCACAGTACCTTTAGTACCTGATGGAACGCGCAATGATGAATCTTTCACATCTGCTGCTTTTTCACCGAAGATTGCACGAAGCAATTTTTCTTCAGGCGTTAACTGAGTTTCACCCTTAGGCGTTACTTTACCAACAAGAATGTCGCCTGCAGTCACTTCAGCACCAATGTAAACGATACCAGACTCGTCTAGTTTAGACAGTGCAGCTTCGCCCACGTTTGGAATATCAGCTGTGATTTCTTCCGCACCCAATTTGGTATCACGTGCAACACATGACAATTCTTGAATGTGAATCGAAGTTAAACGGTCTTCTTGAAGTACACGCTCAGAAAGCAAGATCGAGTCTTCGTAGTTATAGCCATTCCAAGTCATGAACGCGACACGCATGTTCTGACCGAGTGCAAGCTCACCGCCATCTGTAGATGGACCGTCAGCCAATACATCACCACGACCTACCTTATCACCCATCTTCACCAAAACTTTTTGGTTAATACAAGTGTTTTGGTTTGAACGTGTGTATTTGATCAGGTTGTAGATATCTACACCTGCTTCACCCGCGATCATTTCTTCTTCGTTCACACGAATGACTACACGTGAAGCATCGACATATTCAATACGACCACCACGGTTTGCAATCACACATACACCTGAGTCATGTGCTACGTTCGCTTCCATCCCTGTACCCACAAGTGGTTTATCAGCGATAAGCGTCGGAACAGCCTGACGTTGCATGTTCGATCCCATCAAGGCACGGTTGGCGTCATCGTGCTCAAGGAATGGAATCAGTGATGCTGCTACAGATACAACCTGCTGTGCAGAAACGTCCATGTGCGTCACGCGCTCTGGCGGCATACGCACGAAGTCACCTTGGTGACGTACAGATACGAATTCTTCTGTTAAATTGCCATCTTGGTCTACGCTTGAGTCCGCTTGCGCAATGATCGTGCCCACTTCTTCAATTGCAGATAAATACTCAACCTCATCGGTTACACGACCATCAACCACTTTACGGTATGGCGTTTCCAAGAAGCCAAAATTATTACATTTTGCATAAACAGAAAGCGAGTTGATCAAACCAATGTTTGGACCTTCAGGCGTTTCAATTGGACACACACGACCATAGTGAGTTTGGTGTACGTCACGTACCTCAAAGCCTGCACGTTCACGTGTCAAACCACCTGGACCAAGCGCAGATACGCGACGCTTGTGGGTAATTTCAGACAACGGGTTGTTTTGGTCCATGAACTGAGACAATTGGCTTGAACCAAAGAATTCTTTGATTGCAGCAGCCACTGGCTTCGCATTGATTAAATCTTGCGGAGACAGGTTGTCTGTTTCAGCTTGTGACAAACGCTCTTTTACAGCACGCTCAACACGTACCAAACCAACACGGAATTGGTTTTCAGTCATCTCGCCCACTGAACGTACGCGACGGTTACCCAAGTGGTCGATATCGTCGACTTCACCTTTACCGTTACGGATTTCGATCAATGTTTTAAGTACATCGGTAATGTCTTCGTTAGACAAAATACCTTCAACTTCACGTGATTTCTGATCTGTACCCACTTCGTAAGGACGACCCAAACGACGGTTGAACTTCATACGACCTACTGGCGATAAATCATAACGCTCAGAAGAGAAGAACAAGTTATTGAACAGATTTTCAGCGGCTTCTTTCGTCGGTGGCTCACCTGGACGCATCACTTTGTAGATTTCTACCAAAGCATCTTCACGACCAACAGTTGTATCTGCACGTAAGGTGTCCGCAATGAACGAACCACGGTCAATGTCATTGGTGAATAGGATGTTAAATTGTTTAACACCACCTTCTGCAAGTTTCACCATGATTTCATGGCTTAACAAGGTGTTTGCAGCAATCACATCGCCATCTTTTAGCTGGATGTCTTCTGCAGTAATACGTTCGTACAAGTACTCATCAGGAACTGAAAGCTTCTCAAGACCAGCTGCTTCCATTTGACGTACGTGACGCGCATTAATGCGTTTACCTTGCTCAACAATCACTTTGCCGTCAGTATCAGTGATGTCAAATTGTGCCATTTCGCCACGTAAGCGTTCTGGGACAAGGTCAATTTGGTAGCTACCCATGTCTAAATAGACAGGTACTTTCTCAAAGAACAAGTCTAGGATTTGTTCATTGCTATAGCCCAATGCACGCAACACTACAGTCGCAAGCAATTTACGACGACGGTCAATACGCACATAAACGAGGTCTTTGGCATCGAATTCAAAGTCTAACCATGAGCCACGGTAAGGAATAATGCGTGCTGAATACAACACTTTACCGCTCGAGTGGGTCTTACCTTTATCGTGGTCAAAGAACACGCCTGGTGAACGGTGTAATTGAGAAACAATTACACGCTCAGTACCGTTAATCACAAAGGTACCGTTATCCGTCATCAATGGCATTTCGCCCATGTAGACTTCTTGCTCACGCACATCTTTGATTGATTTCGTTTCACGATCTTTAATGATCAAACGAATTTTTACGCGCATTGGTGCCGCATAAGTTGAGCCGCGAAGAATACACTCACGTACATCAAACTCAGGCTTACCAAGACTATACTCAACAAATTCTAAAGCAGCATTGCCAGAATAACTTTCTATAGGAAAAACTGAACGAAATGCGGCTTGGAGACCGATATCTTCGCGGCTTTTTGGAGTTTTGCCATCTTGAAGGAAAGTACGGTACGAGTCGACTTGAATCGAAAGCAAGTACGGTGCATCCATTACTTGGGGCAATTTACCAAAATTCTTACGGATCCGTTTCTTTTCGGTATATGAGTATGCCATCTGGAGTCCTCGGAAAGTAAACTAAACCCGCCTGCAGAACGGGTTTAGAAGGAATTACGCAGGCCGATATGGCCACCACTCTTTACAAATGCTGCAATTTTTAGTGGTATTAAAACGCTTAACAATATTTTTAAATGTGGAAAAATATTGGTAAGCGTTTGATTTTATTGATTTATATTGTTTTCGATGGTTTTCCCATCATTCAAACAAAAATCGAGCCGATAATTGTAACGCAAAAAGGCTGATGACCCAAGAGCCATCAGCCATTTTTTGGAGTCGATTATAAAAAAATCGACTCCCCTTAAGATTACTTAAGTGTAACTGTAGCACCAGCTTCTTCAAGTTTCTTCTTAAGCTCTTCACCTTCTTCTTTAGAAACAGCTTCTTTGATCACTGAAGGAGCGCCTTCAACGATGTCTTTAGCTTCTTTAAGACCAAGGCCAGTAGCTTCACGAACTGCTTTAATTACAGCAACTTTGTTCGCACCGAAAGAAGTCAACTCAACGTTGAATTCAGATTGCTCTTCTGCAGCAGCAGCGCCAGCGCCTGGAGCAGCAGCAACAGCAACAGCAGCAGCTGATACATTGAATTTCTCTTCAAAAGCAGAGATAAGTTCAACAAGTTCAAGAACAGTTTTTTCAGCAACTGCGTTTAAGATTTCTTCGTTAGTTAAAGCCATGAGAATAACTCCAAATGGAAATTGAATGGTGTGGAAATAAATTTAAGCTTATGCAGCTTCTGACTCGTTTTTCTCTTTGAGCGCAGTAATAAGGCGACCCAATTTCGAAATAGGAGCTTGAAGAACGTTTGCAAGCATAGTAAGCGCTTTTTCTTGGTTCGGAAGATTCGCAATTACGCTAACTTCAGCACCTTTATAAAGTTTGCCGTCAAATGCAGCAGCTTTAAGTTCAAATGCTTTATTCGTTTTAGCGAATTCTTCGAACAAGCGTGCAGCTGCACCCATGTCGTCTTCAGAAGTTGAGAAAGCTAAAATTGTTGGGCCAACAAGGTTGTCGTTCAAGATCGTGAATTGCGTATCTTGAAAAGCACGTTTAGCCAAAGTATTACGTACAACACGTGTAGTAACACCTAATTTACGCGCTTCAACACGTAGAGCCGTTAATTGCTCAACGCTCATACCTTGATAGTCAGCAACAACAGCAGAGAACGCTTTAGAAGCAACTTCGTTAACTTCTGCTACGATCTGTTTTTTGTCTTCGATAAGAAGAGCCATTGTAAAACCTCCTAACGGTGATTTATGTGCTTACGTGAAGCACACTCCCAATTCGTAAATTCATTGCTGAACTTACACGCGGAGGAGGAATAAATCACACCACCGCGTCTACCCAGGCTGGAAGATTAAGAAAGCAGCATAAAACTACTCTCGCCTGAGGTCTTTGACGCTGATAAATTCTCATTTACCAATTCAAAGTCCGCCTGAATGTCCCCCTCTCCTGCTAGGAGAGGGTTAGGGAGAGGTTTAACCCTCATCCCGACCTTCTCCCAGAGGGAGAAGGAGACTTTTCAGGACTTTAAAATTCTTTCTAAGTCAGACTTAGTTAGAAACGTTCTGTACATCAATAACAAGACCAGGACCCATAGTAGAGCTCAAAGTGATCTTTTTGATGTATACGCCTTTAGAAGTTGCAGGCTTTAACTTTTTCAAGTCAGCAACTAAGGTTTCAACGTTTGAACGAACTGCTTCAGCAGTAAAGCCAACTTGACCAATCGCAGCGTGGATAATACCCGCTTTGTCTACACGGTAACGCGCTTGACCTGCTTTTGCATTTTTAACTGCAGTCGCAACGTCAGGAGTTACAGTACCCACTTTAGGGTTTGGCATTAAGCCACGTGGACCAAGAATCGTACCCAACTTACCTACTACGCGCATTGCATCCGGAGCTGCAATCACAACGTCAAAGTCAAGGTTACCCGCTTGAATGCTTTCAGCTAAGTCGTCGAAACCAACTACGTCTGCGCCTTCAGCTTTAGCAGCTTCTGCAGCAGCACCTTGAGCGAAAACAGCTACACGTACAGTTTTACCAGTACCTGCAGGAAGTGTAGTCGCACCACGAACAACCTGATCAGATTTACGTGGGTCAACACCTAGGTTTACCGCAACATCCAAAGATTCTTTGAATTTAGCAGCAGGAAGGTTGTTTAGAACTTCAACTGCTTCTTCCAAAGTGTAAACTTTGTTTGCTTCTACAGCAGCAGCAATGGCTTTTTGACGTTTAGTTAACTTTGCCATGTCTTATAGCTCCACATCCAAGCCCATAGAACGTGCAGAACCAGCAATGGTACGCACACGTGCTTCTAAATCAGCACCAGTTAAATCTGGTTCTTTAGTAGTCGCGATTTCTTCTAATTGAGCACGAGTCAACTTACCAACTTTGTTTTTGTTAGGTACAGCTGAACCCTTTTGAATGCCTGCAGCTTTCTTAAGAAGAATTGCAGCAGGAGGAGTTTTCATGATGAATGTGAACGACTTGTCGTTGTACACAGTGATCACTACAGGAATTGGCAAACCTGGTTCAACTTTTTGTGTAGCAGCATTGAATTCTTTACAGAATGCCATGATGTTAACACCACGTTGACCTAATGCAGGACCAATTGGTGGAGATGGATTCGCTTTACCAGCTGGAACTTGCAGCTTGATATAGCCGTCAATCTTCTTAGCCATTTCAAATTACCTCTGGGTACAAACGCCGCTAGGCTCCCCAATATTTTAAGTAACGATACCGTTACAACAACAATGCCCGATTCATCATAAATCGGGGGTTTTCCAACCACTCAAACTTAAACGGATTTTTCGACTTGACGAAATTCCAGCTCAACCTGAGTAGGTCGATTAAATACATTAATTGTCAACGTTAAACGTGACTTCTCGTATTGAACTTCTTCCACCACGCCTTTAAAGTCGGTGAATGGACCATCAATCACAAGTAATTCTTCGCCTGGTTCAAACATCGTCTTCGGACGAGGTGCTTCACCAGTATTGCGTACACGTGCAAGAATCGCGTCAGCTTCTTTTTGCGTAATTGGGGCAGGCTTTTCTGCTGTACCACCAATAAAACCTAAAACTTTTGGACACTCTTTAACAATGTGCCAAGTTTCATCGTTCATTTCCATTTCAACCAATACATAGCCTGGAAAGAACTTACGCTCTGACTTACGTTTCTTACCATCCTTCATTTCTACCACTTCTTCGGTAGGAACAAGGACTTCACCAAAGCTATCGGCAACAGCGCTACGCTGGATTCGATCATTAAGCGAACGCATCACTTGTTTTTCATAACCTGAGTAGGCATGAATAATGTACCAACGTTTCATAGCTCTTTTACCCGATAATTAACTTGATTGCCCAGCCTAACAAATAGTCAAAACACCACAATACAATTGAAGTGACTACAACAACAATCAATACATGCCATGACGTTGTTACAGTTTCCTGTTTAGTAGGCCAAGTGACTCGACGTAACTCAATACGTGAATCTTTAAGCAAACGAACAAAGCCTTTGCCTTGATGGGTGGCGTATAATAAACCTAAAGCCACAACGATACAAGCCAAAATTACCCCAACACGCACCCAAATATCATTGGCTGGTGCCCAATACGCAGGAAGATGCTGATTCACCATCATCGAAGCGATGAATAAAATCAAAGCGATACCCCACAACACGTAGTCTAATGGAGAACTCGATTGAACAACTTCAGCAGAATTATTTCTTTGAGGGATTGGCGCGTCGCTTAATGCGTCACGCGATTTATCATTCGACATTTTTGTACTCGTCGTAGAATTCGCGACTTATTATATGACTAGATTAGCCGACATCAAGCTTTTTTAAAAAAAGTGGCAGGCCAGGAGGGACTCGAACCCCCAACATTCGGTTTTGGAGACCGACGCTCTACCAATTGAACTACTGACCTACAAAACAGAACGAGAGCCAAAGCTCTCGACCTGTTTAACACATTCTATAATTATGCTGTTACTTTAGCAACAACACCAGCACCTACAGTACGACCACCTTCACGGATCGCAAAACGTAGACCTGGGTCCATTGCGATTGGGTGGATTAATTCTACTGACATTTCAACGTTGTCACC
>NZ_VOYC01000034.1:0-17222 GCF_013420425.1 Acinetobacter sp. YH01007
TAATCTTTTTCAGATTCAATCAATAATTGAACCGCTCTTTCTCTGATTTCAGGGGTATATTTTGGTTTTGTCATTGGAACATTCTCTCAAGAAAGTTGGTCTCCGACAAACCCGGTACGGTTCATGGGCAGAACTGTTCATCATCTGTTGAAACCAGCATTTTGTTCAAATGAGTAAAGACCTTTACTATAACAAAGCCAGACTGAAAGAACAGTGGAGTGCTGCAACAGAGCGTTGCGGAGATAGAATTATCAAATTGGCTGATCGACCTGAATCATCGAACTGAATGATCCAATCGTAACAGAATCCACCACACCAAGCAGTCTTTGCTATAATGCGCCACAATCCCAATATTTAGCTAGGTTCTCCCATGTCCAAGCCTTATTTAATTGCGCCGTCTATCTTATCTGCAGATTTTGCTCGTCTAGGCGAAGAAGTGGAAAATGTACTTCAGGCGGGTGCCGATGTGGTGCATTTTGATGTGATGGATAATCACTATGTACCGAATTTAACCTTCGGTGCAGGTGTATGTAAGGCATTGAAAAACTATGGCATTACTGCACCAATTGATGTACATTTAATGGTGAAACCTGTAGACCGCATGATTGGTGATTTTCTGGAAGCGGGCGCAGATATTATCACGTTCCATCCTGAAGCTTCAGAGCATATTGATCGTTCATTGCAACTGATTAAATCGGGCGGGGCAAAAGCGGGTTTGGTATTTAACCCTGCTACACCGCTGCATTATTTAGATTATGTACTTGATAAAGTTGATCAGATTTTACTCATGAGTGTGAACCCAGGTTTTGGTGGGCAAAAATTCATTCCAATGACTTTAGAGAAATTACGTCAGGCACGTCAAATCATTGATGCTTCAGGTCGTGATATCCGTTTAGAAGTCGATGGTGGTGTGGGACCTGCCAATATTCGTAAAATTGCAGAAGCGGGCGCAGATATGTTTGTTGCAGGCTCAGCAATTTTTGGCAAGCCAGACTATAAAACGGTGATTGATGAAATGCGTGCTGAATTGGCAAAAGTTGGCGCAGTCGAAGTATAAATTTCTACAATCACAAGTGCTTATGCTGTGGATAACTTTGTAGATAACCGTATGGATATCTATGTTGATAACACTATGGATAAGCCGATTAATTTATAAACATTTGTACATCAATTGTTTATGACTTATACAAAATAAGTATAAAAAGGATTCAATCGAATCCTTTTTGTTTATTTTAAATACACTGAATTTATTGAGTATTTACTCAGTTAATTATAAAAATAAGTTGCTTAATATATAACTTGATTGTTTTAGTTGGCTTTTAAATCGCACGGATTCACTCTGTTTTTCAATGCAGAAGATATTGTGTATAAGTGGGGCTTGAATTATATTGAGTGCATTGTAGATTGTGGATTGTACTTGGCAAAAATGTTCAATTCTTGTGCAAGTTCAGGTCTGCATCTTTCATACTCAGGAATTTATTTAGTGCTGACTCAACCCTACAAACAAATGTGGTTTGTTGTCCTGATGGCATTTGTCATAGGGTGGAGTGGTATTGTTAGTGCTGCGGTAAAACCTGCACATGATTGGATGATGTCAAATCAGGCAGCAGGGTCTGAGATTCGACATTCTGCAACCGCAGCGAGTGAAATGACATCTTTACCAGATTGTCATACCACAGCTTTACAAACGCATCCTGAAACCAAGCAGCATATATCTGGGCATGATGCCAAGGCCAACCATCATCTCAGTCAGCACACATCCGCAACGGATACCGATTTAAATGCGGCAGATTGTTATGGCTCGGCTGATTTTTCTACTGCAAAGATGAATTGTCAGGACTGTGCGCAGTTGCATTGTCAAAGCTTAAACAGTGTGTTGAATGTGCAAGTCCCTGAACTGATTCAACCTGTAGCACTTTCATCTGTCAATATTCTGTTGCCTGCTTATCAAGCTCAACATTTACTTGGGCATTGGCAGCAAATTTTACGTCCACCCAAAGCTTAATCCTGAATTCAAAACACTTTTACGTTTTATTTTAAGGATTAAGTCATGTCTAAATTTTATCAGCCTGCGCTGTTTTTAACAGTCTGTGCATTGTGTTCGAGTTCTGCATTTGCTGCGGTCAAGGAATATCACCTGACCATTGCAGAACAAACGGTCAATATCACGGGAAAACCTGTTCAACGTATTACAGTCAATGGACAATTTCCCGCGCCTGCACTCGAATTTGAAGAAGGCGATGAGGCGGTAATTCACGTTAATAATCAATTAAAAAATCAGGACTCATCTATTCACTGGCATGGTTTATTGTTGCCCGGTTTGATGGATGGTGTGCCTGGATTTAATGGTTTTCAAGGGATTAAGCCACAAGGACATTTTGTTTATCAATTTAAAGTACGTCAAAGTGGTACCTATTGGTATCACGCACATTCCAAAGGTCAGGAACAAGATGGTCTATACGGCTCTTTGGTGATTCATCCTAAAGCCAAGCCAGCCGTAAACGCACATGAATACACAGATCGTGATTATGTGGTGATGCTGTCAGATTTTCATGAAAAATCTAGCAATCAAATTCAGAAAGATTTAAAAATTTCAGCCGAGTTTTATCAAAATCAGCGTGAAACCTTAGGTGATGTTTGGCGTCAAGTACAGCGTGATGGGCTAAAAGCCACATGGTCAGACCGCAAAATGTGGAATCAGATGCGCATGCTGAAAACCGACCTTTCCGATGTCACAGGCTATACTTTTTTAATGAATGGCAAGACACCTGAACAGAACTGGACAGGTGTATTTAAGCCAAATGAAAAAGTGCGTTTACGTTTTATCAATGCCTCTGCCATGTCGTTTTATGATGTGCGGATTCCAAACTTAAAAATGACAGTGGTCAGTGCCGATGGTCAGCCAGTCAAACCTGTTACTGTGGATGAATTTCGTATCGGCACTGCAGAAACCTACGATGTGATTGTTGAACCTCAAGCAGCGCATTATCAAATTGAAGCGGAATCAATAGACCGCTCAGGTTTTGCTGTGGGTAGCTTGCAGAGTGAACTTCATTCTGCAACATCAAATCTACAGCTCCCTGCAGCGCGCCCGCGTGCTTTACTCACCATGCAAGATATGGGGCATGCTACAGAGCATTCAGGCGATGATCATTCCAAGATGAACCATGCAACGATGTCTGAAATGGATCACTCAAAAATGAATCATGCAGCGATGTCTGAAATGGATCATTCCAAAATGAACCATGCAGCGATGTCGGATATGGATCATTCCAAGATGAACCATGCAGCGATGTCGGAAATGGATCATTCCAAGATGAACCATGCAGCAATGTCGGAGATGGATCATTCCAAGATGAATCATGCAGCGATGTCGGAAATGGATCATTCCAAGATGAACCATGTAGCGATGTCAGAAATGGATCATTCCAAGATGAATCATGCGGTAATGTCGGAAATGGATCATTCCAAGATGAACCATGCAACAATGTCTGAAAATACGCATACACAACATGGCATGCCTTCAACAGAACACAAAAATGCGGTGGTATATGGATGGGCAAATGCTTCTACACCCGCGGGGCATAAAGCCTTGCACTATGAAGATTTGAAATCGCTGCAGCCACAAGCAGATACACGTGAACCAAGCAGTGAATTGGTCGTGCGTTTAGGCGGTACGATGGAGCGTTATATCTGGACAATCAACGGTAAGAAATTTAGTGATGCCACACCACTCAAGGTGAAATATGGTGAGCGTATTCGGATTAAATTTATCAATGACAGCATGATGGCACATCCAATGCATTTACATGGCATGTTTATGCAGTTGGAAAATGGTCAAACGGCAGCAGAAATGCCGAATAAACACACCTTAATTGTGCCGCCAGGTCAAACTGTAACTGCACTGCTTACTGCAGATGAATTAGGTGAATGGGCAATACATTGTCATTTGCTCTATCACATGAGCGCGGGAATGATGAATAAATTGATTGTAGCGCAGGTGAGTGAAAATGAACCGCTTTCAACCACAGCAATTCAAGCCACTCAAACCCCTTCAGCGACAGCGCAAAAAGGAGCAGCACATGCACAACATTAATCTTTTTGCGAAAACAGTTTTAAGTATTTCTGTCTGCTGCATCAGTACAGTTGGGCTAGCAGCGACAGAGGTGCATAGTGCACATGCCAGTTCAGCAGAGATTGCAACAATTGCAGCTCAGGCTGATACTCAATCGCATCAATCGCATCAATCGCATCAATCGCATCAATCGCATCAATCCGATTCGTCCGTGCAAGAGTCGCAGTCACACGATCATCGTAAAGAACATGGTGCGCAGGTGTACGCGGTGAGCACTTTAGATACGCAATGGCAAGTGAATGATCATGCCGAGGGAGTGCTCAAATCTAAATTACAAACTCGTATCGGAACTGATGAAAACAAGTTGTTTGTGAAAATTCATAGCGATAAGCAAGAGTCACAAGCGACTGAATATGATGCCAAGTTGTTATACAGTCGTATGATTTCAGATTTTTGGGATGTGCAAGCAGGTGTGCGTTATCGACACGAAGTGAATCAGCAAGAGCATCAAACAGACCGAGAAGATAAGTTTGACGCTGTGTTTGGCTTACATGGTTTAGCTCCATATTTTTTTGAAACCGATGCTTATTTTTATTTGGGTGAGGATCAATATGCGGCTTTGAGTTTGGAAACCACACGGGATCTGTTATTGACTCAGAAATTGATCGCACAGCCTTATTTAGATGTAGATGTTATTCTGCAGGATGATGCCAAATATGCGAAAAAAACAGGACTCAACCGCGCAGCTGTGGGTGTGGAAATGCGTTATGAAATCAGCAAGAACATCATGCCGTATATCAGTGCAGGTTATGAGTATACGAAAGGTGATCAACACACTGATTGGCAGTCTGCAACCGATTCCGAGCAGAGCGGCTTATATGCGATAGGCTTGCGTTTCAGGTTTTAATGATTAGGGGTATTTATCAATGATTAAGTCAATGGATCGTTGCTGCTTCTAAATAGAATAGATTGTCCCTAAATACATAGGCTTGGTTTATACTGAGCCTATTGTATTTTTGGGTGTGGCGTATGTCTTCATCAACTCAAGATCCTCAATCGAATCAAGATAAAAACTTAGAAAACCAAAATCTAAACAATACTGGCTGTGGTTGTGATACGCAAAAAAATGTAAACCAGCCTTGTGCAACTGCGCCTACACACTCCAAGTCATGTGGCGATACAGGCTGTGGTTCGTCTTGCGATACAGAAAAAAGCTGTGCTGATCAAAATAGCTGTACATCTGCAACGACTGCCAAGGCAGATAAAGCAACAATTTTGGATTCGGAACTTTTGAGTCCGTGGGTGAGTGCATACCATATTCCTAAAATGGATTGTGGCGCAGAAGAACAAATGGTGCGGATTGCTTTGGCAGATCATAATGATATTGCAGCCTTGTCTTTTGATTCACCTGCACGACTTTTAAAGGTTTATCACAGCAACCAATCTGCCACAGAAATTACCCATAAATTAGAAGCATTGGGTTTGGGTGCTGTGTTGCAACAGACTGAAGCCAATACACAAACTGAACTGCCTGTATCTAACAGCGCTGCACAACAAAAAGTGCTATATGCCTTGCTTGGTATTAATGCCGCTATGTTTTTGGTGGAATTAATTGCAGGTTTAATTGCATCTTCGACTGGGTTAATTGCTGACTCCTTAGATATGTTTGCCGATGCCGCCGTGTATGGTTTGGCTTTATTTGTCGTGGGTCAATCCGCCAAGAAACAGCTCAAAGCTGCACATTTGTCTGGTTGGGTACAACTGGGTTTGGCTGCACTGGTTATCTTTGATGTCCTGCGCCGTTTCTTCTTAGGCAGTGAGCCTGAATCCATGTTGATGATGGTCATTGGTGCTGTGGCATTGCTGGCAAACGTCACCTGTTTATGGCTAATTTCAGGGCATAAAGATGGTGGAACCCACATGCAAGCCAGTTATATTTTTTCCGCCAATGATGTGATTGTGAATTTAGGTGTGATTATCGCGGGCGGTTTGGTGATGCTGACAGGGTCGAATTATCCAGACCTGATTATTGGCTTAGTTGTGGCCATGTTTGTATTGAATGGTGCGCGCAAAATTTTAAGTTTAAAATAGACGGATCATCGCTGCGCGGTGGCTTAAATTGCAACAGGAGGAACGACCTCCCTTGTTTGGGTTTTTAGAAATAGTCAAAGTGACTGAACACTCGACAAGAAAAATCTTCAGGACGGCCTGATTTCATGCTATTGAAGGAGGGCGTTATGGCCTGGATGATGTTGATATTGGCGGGTATTTTTGAAGTGGTTTGGGCATACTCCATGAAGTTGTCTGACGGCTTTAGTAAATTAACGCCCAGTATCGTGACTATCTTTTTTATGATTTTAAGTTTTGCGCTTTTGGCCTATGCCATGCGTACTTTGCCATTAGGCACGGCTTATACGATTTGGACAGGTATAGGCGCAGTCGGTTCATTTTTAGTCGGTATTTTTGTTTTAGGCGAACCTGCCAGTGCTATGCGTATGTTGGCTGCAGTTCTGATTATTTCAGGTTTGGTGCTTATGAAAATTTCATCCAGCTAACTTGGAATGCAGTCTTTTAGTGTGTGCTCAATAACAGATCGGTTTGAGTTAAAAACAGGATGACCTGATACCCAACCTGCTTGAGGAGAAAAATAATGCAATTGGCATTTACTGAAATGGACACTCCTGTAGGCGTGCTTAAATTGGTGGCTCACGATCACGCATTGGTTGCGGTAATGTGGGATAACGAAGATCATAAACGGGTACGTTTAGCCAGTTTAGTTCGACAAGATGATCATCCAATTTTGCTCAAAACTCAGCAGCAACTCCAAGAGTATTTTGCAGGTCAGCGTCAGCAATTTGATGTGCCTCTTGATTTTGAAGGCACTGAATTTCAGAAGAAAGTCTGGCAGGCGTTATTAAGCATTCCTTTTGGGGAAACTCGTAGTTATAAGCAAATTGCCGAACAAGTTGGTAGTGAGAATGCGATGCGTGCCGTAGGGGCGGCAAATGGCAAAAATCCAATTTCGATTATTGCACCGTGTCATCGGGTGGTGGGTGCAAGTGGAAAATTGGTGGGCTTTGCAGGCGGGTTCGATAATAAAGCGATTTTGTTAAAGTTAGAATCTTCAACTTCAAAAGTTTAAATGACTGAGATTCAACAACAATTTTGATCAAAATAAAATAGAGCAGGGGAAATGTTAAAAACATTATTGTTGCAGTTTTGGTGGCTTATTCTGCTTGTTGCAGGTGTAGGGCTGATCAAAATTTTCAAACCTTTTCTAAAGGGAAAGGTGGGGGAACTCGCAGTAAGTACGCATGTGAAGTTGTATTTAGATGAACGTTATATCTTGTTGAATGATGTAACTTTGCCTGATGAGTTCGCAGGAACAACTCAAATAGATCATATTTTATTGAGTCCTTTTGGGGTTTTTGTGATTGAAACAAAAAACTATAAAGGCTGGATTTTTGGTGGAGAACGCCAAAAAGTATGGACACAAAAAATTTATAAAAAGACCTACAAGTTTCAAAATCCTGTCTATCAGAACTATAAGCATATAAAAGTTTTGGAATCAGTATTGAGCGATATTGTCGAGCCTGAATATCTGCATTCTGTGATTGTATTTATGCCAGACTGTGAGTTTAAGACCTCTTTGCCCAACAATGTTTTTAAAGGCAGTGCATGGGTTGAGTATGTCAAAGGTTTTCGGCATGAAGTCATTTCACCGATGAAACTGAAACGTATTCAGCTGAGAATTGAAAAAGAACTACTTGATAAGTCTTGGAAAACCAATCGTCAACATGTCGAAAATTTGAAACAACGGCACGAACGTTAAAAAGTTGCAATGAAAAACCCTGATACAAGGTGATCAGGGTTTGAAGGAGTTGAACGATAAGCACTAAAACCTTTTCGGAATTTTCTGTCCGTTCGGTACAGGCGTTTCCGCATATTTAAGCACACCAAACAACCAAGTTTCAGCATGTTGTACCGCTTGTTTCAGTTGATCTCCCATTGCCAAGCGCCCTGCAATAAAGCTCGCCAATGAACAGCCTGAACCGTGATATTCACCTTTAAGCCGTGGACAGCGGGTTTCTGAAACCATTTCATTGTTAATATACAGTGCATTACGAATATGATCAGGGGTATCTTCATGCCCACCTTTGACCAAAACGGCCTGCGCGCCCATTGCAAATAATTTAGCTGTTGCGCGTTCTAAATCATCTTCACCCGTTAAGGCACGTAATTCCACAGTATTTGGCGTGATTAAAGTCGCCAGTGGAATCAACTCGACAAATGCCTGAACCAAAGTCGCTTGATCACCTAAAGAACCACCACTATTGGCAACCAAAACAGGGTCAAGCACATATAAATAATCAGGATGTGCACGTAAAAAATCTGCCAGCGCTGCAATATTGTCAGTGGTGCCCAACATGCCCGACTTTACAACTTTAATGGGCAAATCATTCACCACCGCATTGGCTTGCGCCAATAACAATTCTTTAGACGTTGCTTCAAAGCCAAATACTTGCTGAGAGTTTTGAATGGTCAGTGCTGTGCAGGCAATCGCTGCATGTGCACCGCTATTGCCAACGGCTTCAATATCAGCCTGTAAACCAGCGCCACCCGAAGGGTCTAAACCAGAAAAACATAGTACTGTTGGTCGCACACACATATCCTTAATTGCTTCTATTTACGTTAGTATAGGCAACTTTGGAGTAACACTCGATAGTCATTTAGGCACATAGGCTGACATTGTGATAAAGAACCTTTTAATTGATTTAGATGGCACGCTGACCGACCCGAAAGAGGGCATTACCGCTTCTGCGCGTTATGGTTTGGCTAAGGTTGGACATCCTATTGCAGATACGGAAAATATTGATTGGATTATCGGGCCGCCCTTAAAAGCCTCTTTGGCAAAATTACTTCATGTAGATGTGCATGACGTATTGGCAGAGCAAGCCTTAGCAGGCTATCGAGAGCGTTTTGCTGCAACAGGCTTATTTGAAAATCATGTCTTTGAAGATGTTGCTGCAACATTGGCAGATTTAAAACAGCAAGGCTATCGACTGTTTTTAGCAACAGCCAAACCTGAAATTTATGCACGCCAAATTTTAGATCACTTCGATTTATTGCAATATTTTGAATATCCCTACGGTAGCGAACTAAATGGTGAGCGTACCAATAAAGCGGATTTAATTGCCTATATTTTGCAGCAAGAACAATTGCAACCTGAACAATGTTTAATGATTGGAGATCGTGAACACGATATTTTAGGTGCACGAGCCAATGGAGTCGATTGTGTTGCAGTCGAATACGGCTATGGTTCGGCTCAGGAGTTAGACTTGGCTGCACCAAAACATAGAATTCAGTGTTTTGCGCAAATTTTGTCGGTGCTTGAACAGTTATCTGGATGAGCGAGATGCTTACATCTGTTTGCATTTCTAGCGCAGTGTTATTGCAAAGATCGTGCTTCAATATTTAATTTGAATATTTAATTTTAATATTGAAAGAGGGTATGTGATGAAGATATTTAGTCAATCTATTGCAGTAGTAGCGGTTTCAATACTGATGACTGCATGTGCCAATCATGCTGCTACATCCACAACACCTACTGCGCAGGTCGAAATGTACACATCATTGCAACATCGACAGTGTGAGCCAGATTCAGGTTTAACCCTTACGGAAATTGTTCAGCGTTTACAGCAAGCACAGATTCAGGTGAAGCGGGCCAGTGTAGGTTCAGATGGGCGGATGTATGCACAGGTCTGTGGTGGTGCAGATGGAAAAATTGCTATTGTCACGATTCCTCAATCTCAGCAGAAACAAGCAGCGGCATTGGGCTTTCAGCCTTACTCACAAATACGTTGAATTAAAGCATAAGTGCTGTTTTTAGTTGTCACCCATAAAAAAACCTCAGTTCTTTGCACTGAGGTTTTTTTACAACCGAATCAGGTTGAGATGTCAGGATACTTGGCGTTTCAAATTTTAGAACTGTGGTTTTACCACGACTAAAATTACAATCGCTAATAGCAGCACAGTCGGCATTTCATTGAAGAATCGCCAGAACTTGTGTGATTTATAATGCGCATTGCCAATCAGTTTTTGGCGGTAATAGCCACAAACCAAATGGTAAATCACCAATAAACCGACCAATGCTACTTTCAGGTAAAACCATAACGCATCGTGGTAATTGCGGGTCGCATCGCCCCAATCTACCAAAAAGTGTGCCGTGATGAGGGTGGCAATCATAGACGGCCACATAATCCCTCGGTACAACTTGCGCTCCATGATTTCAAAACGCTGATGGCTCAGTGTATCTTCACTCATGGCATGGTAAACATATAAACGTGGTAAGTAGAACAATGCAGCGAACCAGCAAACCACGGCAATAATATGTAATGCTTTTACCCATAAAAAAGCATCAGAAGGTGCATCCATCGACTATCCTATAGGAGATTATTCATCCCACTTCTTGAAAATAAGGCAGGCATTTACACCGCCAAAACCAAAACTGTTACTCATCACAGTATTCAATTTTGTGTCGCGTTTTTCAAGTACGATATCAAATGCTTTCGCGCCTTCATCAAGTTCAGTGACGTTGATGTTTGGTGCAATGAAGTCGTTTTGCATCATCAAGACAGAATAAATTGCTTCTTGAACGCCTGCAGCACCCAAGCTGTGACCAGTCATTGACTTCGTTGAGCTAAGAGCAGGCACTTTACCTTCACCAAACGCACGTTCCATGGCTTTCAATTCAGTCACGTCACCTGCTGGAGTAGAAGTACCATGTGTGTTCACATAGTCAATTGCGTCTACACCGTGTTGTTTCGCTTCGTCTAAAGCCATCAAGATACAACGTGTTGCACCTTCACCGCTTGGTGCAACCATGTCTGCACCGTCAGAGTTTGCAGCATACGCAACCACTTCAGCTAAAATATTTGCACCACGTGCTTGTGCGTGTTCAAGTGATTCAAGAACCACGAAACCACCACCACCTGCAATGACGAAACCATCACGGTCTGCAGAGTACGGACGAGATGCTGTTTCTGGTGTGTCGTTGTATTTAGAACACAAAGCACCCATCGCATCAAACAATAAGCTTTGTGACCAGTGATCTTCTTCACCGCCACCTGCAAGCATTAAATCTTGTTTACCCAATTGAATTAGGTTGTAGGCATAACCAATTGCATCGGCAGAAGTTGCGCATGCACTGGTAATTGAGTGCGCGATACCTTGTAATTTGAACGCAACACCCAAGTTTGCCGTAATGGTGTTCGACATGTTACGTGGTACGAAGAACGGGCCAATTTTACGTGCGCCTTTTTCTTCAAGTAGCTCAATCATTTCTGCAACAGATGCAGTTGAGTTACCGCCTGAACCACCCGCGATACCGTAACGTGGGTTGCCTGCTAAATCTTCTTGCTTTAAGCCCGCATGTTCAATGGCATCTACTGCAGCGTTGTAAGCGTACATCGCACACACGCCCATAAAGCGTTTTAATTTACGGTCAATGTGGTTAAAGTTTTGTTCTGCTGCTGCACTTACGTGGCTTTTGAAATTAAGTTCAGCATAAGTTGGGTTGGAA
This sequence comes from Acinetobacter sp. YH01007, assembly GCF_013420425.1. Taxonomy (NCBI): domain Bacteria; kingdom Pseudomonadati; phylum Pseudomonadota; class Gammaproteobacteria; order Moraxellales; family Moraxellaceae; genus Acinetobacter; species Acinetobacter sp. YH01007. Next base: position 11,658 of record NZ_VOYC01000034.1, read on the forward strand.
CGTGTCCCAGAAATACCGTTTTGTAAAGAATGAGTCACAGCTTCTAAAGTATTACCAATGCACGAGTTAATGCCCATGCCGGTGATTACAACACGTTTCATCTACAGATCCCTTTTATGGTGATAATGTTGAGCCGAACACCGTGACTGCCAAGCAATCGCTGATACGGTATGACTCATGTCTTACAATTGCGTTCATAATAGCAGAAAGAATTTTGAATTCTTATGGCAAATATGATGCCACTTTGCAGGGAAGATCAAACCGCAGCGAAGCGGTAAATGAGATGCAGGAAGCCAACCAAAAGATACACAATCATATTGAGATAAACTTAGACTACACCTAGTATCTACCCATAAATCATAGAAATTAAAATTGAGGAGTAAGAATGTCAGATTCCAAGAATAAACAATCAAGCGGATTCTTCTCGAATGCGATTGGGGTGGCTAAAAAGCTCAGCAGTACAGGCATCCATGTATTGCAGCAAGTTGCACCGGGTACTGTAGCGAAGGATGAGCACAGTGCAAAATCAGGGCAAATTATTGAAGGTCAGGCACGTAGCTTTAGTGCTTTTCAAGCGCGTCAATATGACAATCCTCAACACATGCTCAGACAGCATGTGCCTCAAGTTTCACGTCAGCTTTTAGGTCGTCACTATAACCGCGTCAATCAGGTGGCGAGTTTTGTGTCGCCCGATTTTTCCGACAAAATTTCAGATTACCTATTTGATCAGTTGAATAGTTTTACTTCCAATATCAGCTCTGTTGATGATGTGCTTGATCAGGCTGGCGTACGCGATTTAGAAGAATTGACTCAAGATGTAGATCGTTCTAAACGAATTAGTCAGGCACTCGCAGAACAAAATAAATGGATTGCATCACTGCAAGGCGCATTGACAGGTGCAACAGGAGTAATCGGTTCAACTATTGATGTGCCTGCATCTATTGTGATGTCTTTGCGTACCATTTATCAGGTGGGACGTGCATACGGTTTTGAACTGAACAAAGACACCGAGCAAGAAATTGTTCAGTTTATTTTTAAACAAATTGATTTAGGCGTCATTGCAGAAAAGCAAGCGGTACTGATGGGGCTAAAAACCTTATCCAATATGCTGCAAACTCATGATGTGCATCAATTACAAAATATGCTCGGTTCAAGCAATGATTATGAGGCATTAAAGAAATACTTCTTGAATGAGCAAGGTCAAGTCAAATGGCCGTGGTTGAATCATGTACCTAAGTTTTCCATGTTGAATAAACTCACGCCTGTAGCAACCGCATCGGTGAGTGCAGTATATAGCTGGAAATTGGTGGAAGATGTGCATCACAAGGCACAGCAAGTGTTTTCCAATGCCCGTAGCTATTTAATTCAGCATAAAGACAGCAATTTATCAGCCATTCATGCGTATGAAAAATCGTTGGAATTACTGGCACAGGCTGCGCCTAAACTCTTGGAGCAATTGAAGGGCAATGAAGCTAAACATGCGGAGCAAGATGAATTAGTAGCGGGGCAAGAGCGCGCGGAATCTGCGCCGTCAGATGCTTTAGTGCAAACCGTATCAGACCATGAAAGTATCCGAGCGGTAAAAGTGCAGAAAAAATCGGACAAAGTGGAAACAACTGCAGCACAACTCGATGAAAATATTCAGCAAGGTCTAGAAGAATTGGCAGATCAAATGCTAGAGCCACATGCTGAAGTTGCACCGCAAAAACCTGCTGTACCTGCAGAAAAAATTGATGAATATAGGCTGGAAGATGCTTTGGAGCCAGTGGAAGATTCAACTCAAGTGGCTGAAACTGTTTCGGAAAATCCAGTAACATCAAGTACAGAAACTGCAAAGCAGGTTACAAAAAAGCCGAGAACTCGTACAAGTACTCGCAAGCCAAAAGCTGAATAAAAACAAGTGATAAGTAGAAATTTGGTTGGTATTTTAACTGCCTATGAAATATTGACCATTTTTCTATCTTCGCTTACAATTGCATGCCCTCAAAAAGTAGTATGTTTTTGGGGCTTTTTATTAACGGGAGAATTGCCACATGGCAACAACAAATCAGTTGATCCGTAAGGGTCGTACGACTTTGGTTGAAAAATCAAAAGTTCCTGCGTTGAAGGCTTGTCCACAACGTCGTGGTGTTTGTACACGTGTTTACACAACTACACCTAAAAAACCTAACTCAGCAATGCGTAAAGTTTGCCGTGTTCGCTTAACTTCAGGTTTTGAAGTTTCTAGCTACATCGGTGGTGAAGGTCACAACCTACAAGAGCACAGTGTTGTTCTTATCCGTGGTGGTCGTGTTAAAGACTTACCAGGTGTACGTTACCATACCGTTCGTGGTTCTTTAGACTGTGCTGGTGTGAAAGATCGTAACCAGTCACGTTCTAAATACGGTGCTAAACGTCCTAAGAAATAATCTTTTAAAGATTAAGCCCTTAGTTCGTAGAACTGCAATCCTTTATCGTCTCGCTTGTCTGATTTCTGCATTTAATTTTGTGAAATTCAAGCGACGTGTAGTAAGGCCAGCGAAATGCACACGACACTTTGTGCTACGGCTGGATCACCCTGAAGTGTCATATTTATAGGTAGTTTAAAATGCCAAGACGTCGCGTAGTCGCTGCTCGTGAAATCCTTCCGGATCCTAAATTCAGCAGCCAAACAATCGCTAAATTCATGAACCACGTAATGCAAGATGGTAAAAAATCTATTGCTGAAAGTATCGTTTACGGTGCTTTAGACCGCGTTCAAGAAAAATCTAAAGTAGACCCAGTTGAATTTTTTGAAGCTACGCTTGAAAAAGTTCGTCCAATGGTCGAAGTAAAAGCACGCCGTGTTGGTGGTGCTACTTATCAAGTTCCTATGGAAGTACGCCCATCCCGTCGTACTGCTTTAGCGATGCGTTGGTTGGTAGATGCTGCTGCTAAGCGTTCTGAAAAAACTATGGCGTTACGTCTTGCTGGCGAGTTGCTTGATGCATCTGAAGGTAAAGGCGCAGCGATCAAAAAACGTGAAGATGTGCACCGTATGGCTGAAGCCAACAAAGCCTTCTCTCACTACCGTTTCTAAGCGGATAAAACAGGCCCTAATCAGGAGGGTGATGAATCGGTTGTCACTGAATTGTCATCAAATCGCTTTAAGTTGCTAGGCAGCTTAAAGCGTCCTGTTTTAAACAACAAAATTTAGGAATGCTAGAAATCATGGCACGTCAAACCCCAATTTCTCGTTACCGTAACATTGGTATCTCTGCGCACATCGATGCGGGTAAAACAACAACTTCAGAACGTATTTTGTTCTATACAGGTGAAAGTCACAAACTTGGTGAAACTCACGAAGGTTCAGCAACAACTGACTGGATGGAACAAGAGCAAGAACGTGGTATTACTATTACCTCAGCAGCTGTAACATGCTTCTGGAAAGGTATGGGTAACCAGTTTGACCAACACCGTATTAACGTAATTGACACCCCAGGACACGTTGACTTCACAATTGAAGTTGAGCGTTCTATGCGTGTTCTTGACGGTGCATGTATGGTTTACTGTGCTGTAGGTGGTGTACAACCTCAGTCTGAAACTGTATGGCGTCAAGCAAACAAATATAAAGTACCTCGTTTAGCGTTCGTGAACAAAATGGACCGTACAGGTGCAAACTTCTTCCGCGTTGTTGAACAAATGAAAACTCGCTTGGGTGCAAACCCAGTGCCTATCGTTGTTCCAGTGGGTGCAGAAGACACATTCACAGGTGTTGTTGACTTAATCGAAATGAAGTCAATCATCTGGGATGAAGCTTCACAAGGTATGAAGTTTGAATACGGTGAGATTCCAGCTGACCTTCAAGCAACTGCTGAAGAATGGCGTACGAACATGGTTGAAGCTGCTGCAGAAGCATCAGAAGAACTCATGGACAAGTACCTAGAAAATGGCGAACTTTCTAAAGAAGAAATCGTTGCTGGTTTACGTCAACGTACATTAGCGGGTGAAATTCAACCTGCAATGTGTGGTTCTGCATTCAAAAACAAAGGTGTTCAACGTATGTTGGACGCAGTAATTGAATTCTTACCTGCACCAACTGACGTTGAAGCGATCAAAGGTATCTTAGACGACAAAGACGAAACTGAAGGTTCTCGTGAAGCGTCTGACGAAGCTCCTTTCGCAGCGTTAGCGTTCAAAATCATGAACGACAAATTCGTTGGTAACTTAACGTTCGTACGTGTTTACTCTGGTGTTCTTAAAGCGGGTAGCCCGGTTTATAACCCAGTGAAAATGAAGCGTGAGCGTATTGGTCGTATCGTACAGATGCACGCAAATGACCGTCACGACATCGAAGAAATTCGTGCAGGTGACATCGCAGCGTGTGTAGGTCTTAAAGATACAACCACTGGTGATACATTATGTGACGAAAACCACGTAATTACACTAGAGCGTATGGAATTCCCAGAGCCAGTAATTGCATTGGCTGTTGAACCTAAAACTAAAGCTGACCAAGAAAAAATGTCAGTTGCTTTAGGTCGCTTGGCGAAAGAAGATCCATCATTCCGCGTTCGTACAGACGAAGAATCTGGTCAAACGATCATTGCGGGTATGGGCGAGCTTCACCTTGACATCATCGTTGACCGTATGAAGCGTGAATTCAACGTAGAAGCGAACATTGGTAAACCAATGGTTGCATACCGCGAAACGATCAAAAAGACGATTGAGCAAGAAGGTAAATTCGTACGTCAAACTGGTGGTAAAGGTAAATTCGGTCACGTATTCGTACGTTTAGAGCCGCTTGATCCTGAAGCTGGTAAAGACTACGAATTCGCTGAAGAAGTTGTAGGTGGTGTAGTACCTAAAGAATTCTTCGGTGCAGTAGACAAAGGTATCCAAGAACGTATGAAGAATGGTGTCTTGGCTGGTTACCCAGTTGTAGGCATTAAAGCGACATTATTCGACGGTTCTTACCACGATGTCGACTCTGACGAATTATCGTTCAAAATGGCGGGTTCTTACGCATTCCGTGACGGTTTCATGAAAGCAGATCCTGTTCTTCTTGAGCCAATCATGAAAGTTGAAGTAGAAACTCCAGAAGACTACATGGGCGATATCATGGGTGACTTAAACCGTCGTCGTGGTATGGTTCAAGGTATGGACGACTTACCTGGTGGTACTAAAGCAATTCGTGCAGAAGTTCCACTTGCAGAGATGTTTGGTTACGCAACACACATGCGTTCTATGTCTCAAGGTCGTGCGACTTACTCTATGGAATTTGCTAAATATGCTGAAACTCCACGTAACGTGGCAGATGGCATCATTGCTAAATTCCAGTCTGGTGGTAAAAAAGGTGACGACGAGTAATCTTTCGATTACTATAAGCGCAAACTAATTCATAGTTAAAAAACCTAATGCTCATGGAGTGATCCTCCATGAGTTGTTTTAAAAAGGAAGATCTCATGGCTAAGGCTAAGTTCGAACGTAATAAGCCACACGTTAACGTGGGCACAATCGGTCACGTTGACCATGGTAAAACAACTTTAACAGCTGCGATTGCTACAGTATGTGCACGTAAGTTTGGTGGTGAAGCGAAAGATTACGCTG
>NZ_VOYC01000035.1:0-15592 GCF_013420425.1 Acinetobacter sp. YH01007
CAGACGTGCACAGAAGACAGTAATCAAAGAACGAAATCTGAATCCTGTGCTTGACTTGGAATTGTCCATATAGGACATTTCTATTTGGTTATTAGGTAGGACATTTCTACTTAGGAATAACAACAGAATTTCGTATAACCACCATTATGTTAAATAGATAGCAGTTGGGAGATTATTTATTCTTTCAATAGACAAAAACTTGCGGAATTTTTCTTAATTTGTAATCCTTGCGGCCAAGGGTGTCTAGCGTAGCTAAGACAGGTATTCGTTATAGTCGGGCCGCTATAATACGGATGACGAGTGCCTGTATGTTTAACCTAAATATCTTTAACAAGATCTCTAGCGAAGTATTGACCATCAAAAATGATCTTGAGCTGAATTCTGAAAATCAACTGATAACTAAGTATAAGACTTCTACTTCTGAAGATTATAAACAGGCTATTGTTTTGATTTTTAAAGAACGTGGCTATACACGTTTGGAAATAGGTCAATTACTTGGGGAGCCAAAAGCTTCATAAAATACCGATTAAACAAAGCTTGGATATAACATCCAGGCTTTATAAAAAAGTACCTAGCTGTTACCCTTGTCCTGATTTTTTTACTCTAAAACGTTCTTTCATCTTATGACACTTACGCCACCTTAAGTTTATTTATCGTCTTAAATCTGTAAATAACTCATCACTGTCTAGTGATGTGGTGTAGTCGTTTGTGTGTTGTATATATCACATCACTAGCCTATCTGAAAAATTAAAAAACAGGCTATGTTTATGTTATCTAATGTCCGAGAACAGTGGTTCTCTAACATCCGTGGGGATGTACTTGCCGGATTAGTCGTCGGTCTTGCACTCATCCCTGAAGCCATCGCATTTTCAATTATTGCAGGTGTAGATCCTAAAGTTGGTCTATACGCATCCTTCTGTATTGCCGTCGTGATTTCTTTCGTAGGTGGTCGTCCTGCCATGATTTCAGCAGCCACTGGTGCAATGGCGCTGCTTATGGTCACATTGGTCAAAGAGCATGGGCTTGAATATCTGCTGGCAGCAACAATTTTGACAGGCGTGATTCAAATATTGGCAGGCTATTTAAAGCTCGCCAAGTTAATGCGGTTTGTATCTAAATCTGTGGTTATTGGATTCGTAAATGCGTTAGCGATCTTAATTTTCATGGCTCAATTGCCTGAACTGATTAATGTGACCTGGCATGTATATGCTTTTGTTGCTTTAGGTTTAGCAATTATTTATCTATTCCCTCTGGTTCCCAAATTAGGAAAATTACTCCCTTCTCCACTAGTCTGCATCATTGCAATCACATTATTGGCAATCGCTTTAGGAATTGATGTACGGACCGTGGGCGATATGGGGTCTTTACCTGACACACTTCCAATGTTCTTGATTCCAGATATTCCTTTGAATATTGAAACATTGATGATTATTTTGCCTTATTCAGTCGCACTGGCGGCTGTAGGTTTACTTGAATCGATGATGACAGCAACTATCGTGGATGAAATGACTGATACGCCAAGTGATAAATATCAGGAATGTAAGGGACAAGGGATTGCGAATATTGCTTCTGGCTTTATGGGTGGCATGGCCGGTTGTGCAATGATTGGTCAATCTATGATTAACGTAAAATCAGGTGGCCTTACACGCTTATCAACATTCTCTGCGGGCATTTTTCTTCTTATTCTGGTTGTATTTATCAGCGACTGGCTCAAAGTGATTCCAATGGCTGCATTGGTAGCGGTAATGATAATGGTCTCTATCAGTACCTTTGAATGGAGTTCTGTCACTCAGTTAAAAGATAATCCTAAGAGTAGTAATATCGTCATGATTGCGACGGTGATTGTAGTTGTTGCTACGCATAACCTGGCTTTGGGTGTGTTAACAGGCGTATTACTTTCAGCCTTGTTCCTGGCGAATAAACTTGAAAATGATATCCAGGTGACAGCATCTTTTGAAGGAATGGCCCGTTTATATGAGTTGAGAGGTCAGATCTTCTTTAGTTCTTCTGAAAAATTCATGCAAGGTTTTGACTTTAAAGAGGATGTAAAGGAGGTGATTATTGATTTGACCCATTCTCACATTTGGGATGTAACATCAGTCGCCATGCTTGATTCTGTTGTAAATAAATTTCAAAAGAATGGTGCGAATGTCACAGTACGTGGTCTAAATGAAGCCAGTTCGATCATGATTGATAAGTATGGGACACATGCCAGAATTTAAGTTTTAAAAATTCTATATTTATATAGAATTTCTAAAATTAACATAATACACCTTATACGAATCTAAAAATGGGAGCCTTTAGCTCCCATTTTTACTATATTTTTAAAGTTTTAAGCGTGTTGTACTGTGAGTTTTAAGCCTAAAGCATTTACTACACGATTAATCGTATCAAAACGTGGTGCTGAATCCTGACGTAGGGCTTTGTAGAGTGCTTCACGCCCAATCCCTGCTTCTTTAGCGATTTGAGTCATGCCACGAGCTTTAGCAATAACACCAAGTGCATGGGCTAATTCAGCTGGATCATTTTCTTCAAGAACCATATTGAGATACATCACAATGTCTTCTTCAGTTTTGAGCGACTCAGCCATATCAAAACTTGGTAAATCAGCGACTTTAACCATTTTAATCCTCCAATGTTTTCGATAGTTTGACTGCCCGATCGATGTCTTGTTGTTGAGTTGATTTATCTCCACCACCAAGCATTACAATCACAACGTCACCATGTTGGATGTAATACATCCTCCATCCAGAACCGAAGAATTCTCTCATTTCCCAAACGCCATCTTGGAGAGGTTTAATGTCTCCCCAGTTTCCACGTTGAACCTTATCTAATCGACGATTCAGGCGGATACGGGTCATATTGTCTTTAATGCCATCCAACCATTCATCAAATTCTGGAAGACGTTTAATTTCAATCATGAGGATTCCTTATCTTCTCACTATATTGTATTCGATCGAATACAATATGCAAGTAATTTATACGAACATCCATTAATTTCGTATAACACCATTATGTTAAATACATAATTTTTTTGGTTAAAATTTAAACTTTTTTACTGTTTTTCAGGCAAGATGCATATTTTTTTGAAGCCATACTTTCCTTGTCAGATGTTCAAACATTTTAAGGAGAAAGCAATGACACAAACAGCGAATGATCAACGTGCTACAGTAAAAAATCCTAATAATATTCAACATGCGCAGAATCAGGACAACCGTAGCCGACAATTGAATCCTAATCATAAACCTACGAAATCTAAATAAGGATGAAAACTATGAGCACAGCAGGTTGGCCTAGTACTACTGGAAATCCATCAGGTGGTGGCCGAGACAATAATCCACCTCGTAAATAAAAATTTATTTATCTTGTAATATCAATTCAGAAGGCCAAAGATATTGGCCTTCTGAAGGATATTTCTTCAGGAAGGCTTCCCATATCACGATAAAATCTTCTGATGTAGCTAACGTAGAAACGCTGGCTGTTTTTTGAAAATGTTTATAATAAAAGTCTTGCCAAAAATATATTAACCATAGGCCAGCTATGGCATTAATACTTTCAAACCACTTATCTTCTGGAAGTTCATTTTTCAGGAATAAATAATTCTCTTCTGAGACTTGTTCATAAATTTCATCATTTTTAAACTCACCATAAGGTAGACCTAGGAACTCATAGACTTCATTCAAGTAGCATAGTCTTCTGTTTTCTCTAACTTTTTTAATTAGTTGTATAAATTCTTTAATTTGTTCATCTTCGAGAGAAGGATCTAACCATTGCTCAAAACCATTAGTTGGAGGAATAGTCTTCAGAATCTCGACTTTATGTCCTTTTGTTGCTTCAAACTTTGCATTTATCTTTAAGATAAATAAAAGAAAATCTGTAAAAGTTTTTGATGGGAAGTATGGTCGTTTATTTTTAAACTTAAACTTTAATGCTTGGTTTAGTGAGATTGATTGGAATCCCCACTTCTTAGAAATTAAATGATCTAAGTGAATTAAAATTAGCAGTATATTGACGCCAGAATTTCTAAGCATCTCATGACTAATAATATTCTTTAAATCACCGTTAAAGCTAAAGTTATTTACCAGAAAATCATGTAGTTTGCAGACATCTTCATATAAAAAATTATTTTTTTCTAATTCTGAAAATAGCTTTATATGCTCATTCCAATAAAAAAAATCGTTATTCTTAATTGGATATAGTTCTAAGATTTTTAAGCAGTATGCAAAATTATAGTTTTCTTCATCTACAGCTAAAGAAGTTGCTGAATTAAGTACGAAAAACCCCATTTCTGAAGCAAATTCGGATTTAATTTTAACTTTAGCTATTTCATCATTTTTAAATGGAACATTAGTATATTTTTTCTCAATTTTACCTAGTTTCTTAGCCAGGTTTTTATCCATATTTTTCAATATTAAACAGTAGAATTCTAAAGGATTCATGGATGCCCTAATTTTTTAAAAAATCTAAAATTAACATAATACACCTTATACGAAATGCGTTTGTAACTCCAAAATAGAAATGTCCGGTTTCTCCAAAGTAAAAATGTCCGCTTTTAGAATATGCGCTTTTGCGATTATCGAAGCGGACGGTTTGATATGTTGGTGTCTATGTCGGATAAAGAACTTAAACGATTGTCGGTCGTGCAGGAAATCTGCGATCAACGCATAACTCAATCCCAGGCTGCTCAGCTACTTCATATTTCAGAACGTCAGATCAGGCGTTTACTGCAAAAATACAAAGCTCAAGGCCCAGCTGCATTAGCCCATGCCGGTCGTGGTCAAACCAGCAATTCCAGGCTTCCTGAAGAACTCAGGCTCAAGTGCCTCAATATGGTTGCTGAGCAATTCCATGGTTTCGGACCCACTTTAGCGCATGAAAAGCTGACTACCATTCATGGATTCGATATTTCAGTGGAAACCCTGCGTTCCTGGATGATTGCAGCCGATTTATGGATTCCTCGCTCCAAACGCCTGAAACGCCCATATCAGCCTCGTTATAACCGGGACTGTTATGGTGAACTGATCCAAATTGATGGCTCACATCATGACTGGTTTGAAGGAAGAGCCCCTAAATGCTGTCTATTGGTGTTTATCGATGACGCCACAGGAAAATTGCAGCACTTACGCTTCTGTGAGTCAGAATCAGCCTTTGACTATATGATTTCAACACGTTTGTATGTTGAGCAGCATGGTAAGCCTTTAGCCTTCTACAGCGATAAACATTCAGTCTTCAGGGTGAATCAAAGCAGCAAGAAAGACACCAAGATTACGCAATTTGGGCGCGTACTCAGCACCCTGAATATCGATATTATCTTCGCTAATTCACCACAGGCCAAAGGCCGTGTAGAACGAGCCAATAGAACGCTTCAGGACCGTCTGATCAAAGAAATGCGCCTGGAAGGCATCTGTTCGATTGAACAAGCGAATGCCTGGCTACCCTGCTTCATTGAGCAATTCAATCAGAAGTTTGCCAAGATGGCCTTTAATCCCAAGGATCTACACCGGACTGTCACTGAAACAGCCGAAGAATTAGATGATATTTTTACCTGGCGTGAACCCCGCAGAGTCACGAATAGCCTGACGATTACTTATGATAAATGCGTATATCTCCTGGAAAACACGGAAGAAAACCAAAGATTGATTAGTAAGTATCTTGAGTTCCTGGAATACCCGGATGGTACAGTCGCGATTGAATATCAGGGAAGAAAAATCAATTACAGCATCTTCGATAAATTAAGTCAGCTTAACCAGCGAGAGATTGTTGAGAATAAACGTTTAGGTGCAGTTCTCAATCATATTCAACAACAGCATGAAGAATTGGAACAGCAAAACAAACGTAATCGTTCTCAATCTATGCCAAGCAGACGTGCACAGAAGACAGTAATCAAAGAACGAAATCTGAATCCTGTGCTTGACTTGGAAATGTCTGTATAGGACATTTCTATTTGGTTTTAAGGTAGGACATTACTACTTAGGAATAACAGCGTTATAATTCTCTATAGAAATCAATGCTGTAGTTTCTAGTTGATAGCCCATCTTCCCCAAGGTGGGCTTTTTTTATGATTTTTCACGTTCCACGCTTATTATTTAATCAAAAGACCTCTTGCGAAAGTATAGTTTATCTAATTTTTGAATTGGCTAAAACCTCATAAAATATAGCTTTTGGCTGCTTAAAATTTGACTAACGCAAGAATTCTAAAGTTTCTCAACTTTGATTAGCTCAAATAAATACCATTTCTCTTTTTCTAGGTCTCTTTAAATCACGAATTATGTAACTATAGAGTATAGCCTAACGGAACAAAATAAAGTCTTAAAAAGCAACTCAAAAACCGTATTTATAGACTTAATATTTAATTTCGGTACAATATGTATTTAATTATCTAAACTCTAACGGTACAGAATGCCTAATCAGGTCGGATATATTCGAGTCAGTTCAACTGAACAAAATACTGAACGTCAATTAGATGGAATCAGCCTGGATAAGACCTTTACTGAAAAGGCAAGCGGTGGTAGCCGTGAACGTCCTCAGTTAAATGCAATGCTCGACTATCTGCGTGAAGGTGATACGGTGCATGTTCATAGTATTGATCGTCTGGCACGTAATACAAATGATCTGAACGAAATTGTGAATAGTCTGAATGATCGTGGTATAACCATTATTTTTCATAAAGAGAATTTGACCTTCAGTCATGATGTAGCACAATCGGCAATAAATAAACTCATGTTTCAGATGCTTGCTGCATTTGCAGAGTTTGAACGCTCCATGATCCGTGAGCGTCAAAAGGAAGGAATTGCAAAAGCCAAAGCGAAGGGCTTATATAAGGGAAGAAAGCGGAAGGTTGACTATGTTGAAATACGAAAAGCAATGGCTGAAGAAAATTCAACATTTAGAGGTGTTGCAGAAAAGTTTAAAGTAGGGATAGCAACAGTACAAAGAGCTTTAAAAGAAGAAACTAATAATCAATAAGGTTGATTAATGAAGACGCTTAGATATTCAAATTTAGAAAAGATCATGACCATTTATACTGAAATTTCTACTTATATTACATTTCATAATGCGACTGGTTTAACAGATATAAATAAATCAATGGAAGATTTTTGAACCGTACCGGGTTTGTCGGAGACCAAGCTTTCTGAGAGAATGTCCCGATGAAAAAAGTAAAATATACCCCTGAAATCAGAGAAAGAGCGGTTCAATTATTGATTGAATCCGAGAAAGATTATCCATCGAATTGGGCTGCGATCACCGCTATTGCTCCCTGAGCAGTATACTGCGCAAGGGTTGTACTCCTGAAACACTACGTGTTTGGTATCAAAAATATTTAGATAAACAAAATCCAGTTAAAGTACAGCAGCTTTCAGACCAAGAACGTATCAAACAACTCGAACGCGAAAATAAAGAACTGCAACGCGCCAATGAAATTCTACGTAAAGCAGCCGCTTTTTTCGCCCAGGCGGAGCTCGACCGCCCACACAAATAATGGTGGATTTTATCCATAATAATAAAGAGCTGTACGGAGTCGAGGCGATTTGTAGAATTTTACCGATCGCACCTTCAACCTATTACCGGACTCTAGATCTCTGTGAAAATCCAGAACATCGAGCAAAGCGAGATTTACATGACTTGCATCATGCTGAGGAGATTAAACGAATTTGGAAGGAAAGTTCAGGTCGGTATGGTGTACGTAAAGTCTGGCAAAAACTGAAACGTGAAGGCTATATTATTGCGCGCTGTACTGTTGCTCGATTAATGCAAAAGCTAGGTATAAAAGGTGTTTGGCGTGGTAAGAACAAACAAACCACCCGTAGCCGAGATGATCAAAAACGAGCGGATGACTTGGTAAAACGTAATTTTACTGCTGATCATCCTGACCAACTGTGGGTGAGTGACTTTACGTATATTCAAACAAATTCAGGCTGGGTTTATACTGCATTTATTATTGATGTGTTCTCACGAGCAATTGTTGGATGGAAAGTATCGACACGGATGAATACAGATATGGTGCTCGATGCATTGGAGCAAGCATTTAGGGCGGCAGAGGGGGCTGGAACGCTGAGTGCGCCCATGCCGCATTGCAAAGCAAAAGATAATCGGATAAAATGTAGCAATTCATATTCGTAAGCGTGGAGTAATCAGATGGGAAATTCCAAGTCAGCAGACAAGTAAGCCGCAACAACCAGTATTGTTGTTGCGGCGCTCTGTAAGGCTAGTCTCATCTGATTGCTGACGAGCAGACGTCGCCCGGTATTCCTTAATCGAGGGTTGATTCGTCATGACCACCACACGCCCCGCGTGGGCCTATACGCTGCCGGCAGCACTGCTGCTGATGGCTCCTTTCGACATCCTCGCTTCACTGGCGATGGATATTTATCTCCCTGTCGTTCCAGCGATGCCCGGCATCCTGAACACGACGCCCGCTATGATCCAACTCACGTTGAGCCTCTATATGGTGATGCTCGGCGTGGGCCAGGTGATTTTTGGTCCGCTCTCAGACAGAATCGGGCGACGGCCAATTCTACTTGCGGGCGCAACGGCTTTCGTCATTGCGTCTCTGGGAGCAGCTTGGTCTTCAACTGCACCGGCCTTTGTCGCTTTCCGTCTACTTCAAGCAGTGGGCGCGTCGGCCATGCTGGTGGCGACGTTCGCGACGGTTCGCGACGTTTATGCCAACCGTCCTGAGGGTGTCGTCATCTACGGCCTTTTCAGTTCGATGCTGGCGTTCGTGCCTGCGCTCGGCCCTATCGCCGGAGTATTGATCGGCGAGTTCTTGGGATGGCAGGCGATATTCATTACTTTGGCTATACTGGCGATGCTCGCACTCCTAAATGCGGGTTTCAGGTGGCACGAAACCCGCCCTCTGGATCAAGTCAAGACGCGCCGATCTGTCTTGCCGATCTTCGCGAGTCCGGCTTTTTGGGTTTACACTGTCGGCTTTAGCGCCGGTATGGGCACCTACTTCGTCTTCTTCTCGACGGCTCCCCGTGTGCTCATAGGCCAAGCGGAATATTCCGAGATCGGATTCAGCTTTGCCTTCGCCACTGTCGCGCTTGTAATGATCGTGACAACCCGTTTCGCGAAGTCCTTTGTCGCCAGATGGGGCATCGCAGGATGCGTGGCGCGTGGGATGGCGTTGCTTGTTTGCGGAGCGGTCCTGTTGGGGATCGGCGAACTTTACGGCTCGCCGTCATTCCTCACCTTCATCCTACCGATGTGGGTTGTCGCGGTCGGTATTGTCTTCACGGTGTCCGTTACCGCGAACGGCGCTTTGGCAGAGTTCGACGACATCGCGGGATCAGCGGTCGCGTTCTACTTCTGCGTTCAAAGCCTGATAGTCAGCATTGTCGGGACATTGGCGGTGGCACTTTTAAACGGTGACACAGCGTGGCCCGTGATCTGTTACGCCACGGCGATGGCGGTACTGGTTTCGTTGGGGCTGGTGCTCCTTCGGCTCCGTGGGGCTGCCACCGAGAAGTCGCCAGTCGTCTAACCGACGACTGGTAGCAGGCCCGCTCCGATGCGGCGCACTAACCATCGAAACCTCGTGAATGTCGGTATCCTGTCTGGCAGGATACCGCTCATTTCCCTTGTTCAGTTCATCGCCGTCGCCGAGCATCTGAATTTTCGGCATGCGGCCAAGGCACTTGGTATCAGCCAGTCGAGCGTCAGCGCGCGTGTGAAAGCGCTGGAGGATAACCTTGGTGTCCTGCTATTTGAGCGCCATGCGCGGGGCGTTCGGCTAACAGACGCAGGCAGGCACTTCATGGAGCGTGTCACGGCGGGTGTCGATCAACTCGATCACGCAGTGAAGACCGCAGGCATGACAGCTCAAGGAGAATACGGCCGGCTTCGCATCGGCATCCATGCCTTAATCCCACGCAGCTTTCTCACGGAGCTGATCCGTCATTATCGGGAAGAACATACGGGCATTGAGGTTGAGATCACCGAAGGCACAGCCCGCGATGCGGTGATGCAGCTTCGTGCTGACCAGCTCGACGTGGTGTTCGTCGCGGGCAAGCCCGAGATGCCCGACTGCCATACCCGACCGATCTGGACCGAACCGCTGGTGGCCGTGCTATCGGATGGGCATCGCCTCGCCGGGCAGTCCGCAATCACTTGGTCCGATCTGGTCGGCGAGACTTTCATTGTTCGCTATGGTGGCACCGGCCCGCAGGTCCATGACCATATCGTGCTGCGCCTTGCCGGGCGTTGGCCCGCACCGTCGATCCGGCGCTTTGATGTGGGGCGCGACACGCTGCTATCTATGGTCGGACAAGGCTTCGGCATCACTATCGTCGGCGAGGCAACGTCATTGTTGCCGACGACCGGCATCGTCTTCCTGCCCTTCCTCGATGAACCGGAGCCGGTTGCCTTTACAGCCGTCTGGTCGCCGTTCAATCGCAACTCCGCACTGAAAAATCTACTCAACCTCGCAGGCAAAATGAAGCGTGACGGCGATTCGCCCAATCGTTTCCTGGATGGCACTCGACCGGCACGATAACGGCACAGGCGATCCATCCTATTTGCCGCCGATAGTATCCGGCAGCCCTCCGGCATCCTCTTTCCTGTTGCCCGTCCCGATTTTGCCTACTCTCTGATCGGCTCCGTCTCTTTTGCCGACTGGAGCCTGCATTGCGCGGAGGCCGAATCCTTTGGGGTCAGATCGCCGTAGTCATCACCATCGTTCTGGTGATGACACTGAGAAATTTGACGATAATCAAAATACTGACCTGCAAAGAAGCGCTGCATACGTCGATAAAATGATTGTGGTAAACACTTGATGGGCAAGGCTTTAGATGCAGAAGAAAGATTACATGTTTGCTTTAAAATAATCACAAGCATGATGAGCGCAAAGCACTTTAAATGTGACTTGTTCCATTTTAGAGATTTGTTTAAGATAAGATATAACTCATTGAGATGTGTCATAGTATTCGTCGTTAGAAAACAATTATTGTGACATTATTTCAATGAGTTATCTATTTTTGTCGTGTACAGAGATTATTATAGAAGCCCCCATGAATAAATCGCTCATCATTTTCGGCATCGTCAACATAACCTCGGACAGTTTCTCCGATGGAGGCCGGTATCTGGCGCCAGACGCAGCCATTGCGCAGGCGCGTAAGCTGATGGCCGAGGGGGCAGATGTGATCGACCTCGGTCCGGCATCCAGCAATCCCGACGCCGCGCCTGTTTCGTCCGACACAGAAATCGCGCGTATCGCGCCGGTGCTGGACGCGCTCAAGGCAGATGGCATTCCCGTCTCGCTCGACAGTTATCAACCCGCGACGCAAGCCTATGCCTTGTCGCGTGGTGTGGCCTATCTCAATGATATTCGCGGTTTTCCAGACGCTGCGTTCTATCCGCAATTGGCGAAATCATCTGCCAAACTCGTCGTTATGCATTCGGTGCAAGACGGGCAGGCAGATCGGCGCGAGGCACCCGCTGGCGACATCATGGATCACATTGCGGCGTTCTTTGACGCGCGCATCGCGGCGCTGACGGGTGCCGGTATCAAACGCAACCGCCTTGTCCTTGATCCCGGCATGGGGTTTTTTCTGGGGGCTGCTCCCGAAACCTCGCTCTCGGTGCTGGCGCGGTTCGATGAATTGCGGCTGCGCTTCGATTTGCCGGTGCTTCTGTCTGTTTCGCGCAAATCCTTTCTGCGCGCGCTCACAGGCCGTGGTCCGGGGGATGTCGGGGCCGCGACACTCGCTGCAGAGCTTGCCGCCGCCGCAGGTGGAGCTGACTTCATCCGCACACACGAGCCGCGCCCCTTGCGCGACGGGCTGGCGGTATTGGCGGCGCTGAAAGAAACCGCAAGAATTCGTTAACTGCACATTCGGGATATTTCTCTATATTCGCGGTTCAGCAGGCATGTCCCCTTTGAGGGCGACCCGACGACAGGATAATCGACCTTATGGTGCGCAAATATTTCGGCACAGACGGTATTCGTGGCAAAGCCAACGAAGGCGCGATGACGGCGGAAACCGCCTTGCGCGTCGGCATGGCGGCTGGCCGTGTCTTTCGTCGCGGTGACCACCGCCATCGTGTCGTGATCGGCAAGGATACGCGCCTGTCGGGCTATATGCTTGAACCCGCGCTCACAGCCGGTTTCACCTCGATGGGCATGGACGTATTCCTTTTTGGCCCGCTGCCGACAACGTAATAGGAAGAATAAACGCCCTTTTCACCCAAGTCCAAATTAATTTGCCGATTCCATAATCAGGGTGTATTACAATTCCATAGAGTTTTTCAATCCAGGTGGTTTAGCTGATAACTTAACGATTGATCAGCTTCTTCGTGAAGATTACTCGCCATGGGCGCGCAATAAAAGGATATCTGCCACGTTCAAAGAAGCGCATTTTATTGAAAAATATGGGTCAGGCATCAAACGAATCCAAGAAGGCTTCGCATCCTATGGTCTGCGTCCCCCTGTCTTTGAAAATTTCCAGCACGGTTTTCGAGTTATTGTCTCATCAAAGCTACTTTTCGAATCTAATGAGGGAGTAAGTGAGGGAGTAAATCTACTATTTAATCAGATAAGAACTAATCCAGGAAAGCGTGCACCATTTTTAGTAAACGAGCTATTAGTTCCTGTCAAGATAGTAGAGCGGTGGCTCAAAATCTTAAGAGATGATCATAAAATCGAGTTTCGAGGAGCTCCTAAAAGTGGAGGATACTGGCTAAAATAGAAATCAATGATACTCTTAAGTGGCACCAATCGAACTCCTATTTTAGCATTTAAAAAAGTATCCTCACATCATTTTATTGAACAATACCTAAGGCTGCTCTGGCGGCATTGATATGATTATCGTCGTTGCACTCTACCGCAAAAGCGCCATATGCTAATGGAGCTGCAGCAGCCCTCTCTATAGATTGTTCGTAGAGCCTATCCCATATCGTTCCGCCTTGTTTAGCATACTCCGTTATCAAACTCTTCAGGCTATCCTCTCCAAAAACCGATACGTGACCAGAAAAGTCCAGTGCAGGATCACCCATATGCGCAGTAGACCAATCTATGATACCAGAGGTCTTACCTTCCTTCGAGGTTAAGACATGCCCTGCATAGAGATCGCCATGGATGAAACAAGTGAATTCAGGCCACAAAGGGTCATTGTCCAACCATCTACGGTATCTGTTTTCCAACGGCTCGCTGATACCTATCTCAGATTTCACCAAGTGGATACGGTCAGCTATTTCGGTCCTCAATTCACTTGGAGTCATTATTTTCAAGTTGCTCTTTCTCACATCGTCAGCTGTAATACGATGTAATTCGGCCAATGATTTTGCCAGAGACTCCACATAAGCTATGCTATCGCGATCTATGTTCCAAGAAACCTCATGTGTTATCGCATCGAATGTCAGAGCAGGCGCATCCTCCAGTAAAGGGTAGGCTATTAGGCGCTCCGATACAATTTTCCAATCAGGGACATTGATCGACAGGTTTCTTTTGGCTAAATCCAATATTCTACTTTCATTTTCGATTTGTTCAAGCATATCGCTTCTTCGAGGTATACGGAGTACCCAGTTCTCACCGTTTACTTCCTTTACAAAGGCAACTCTAAAGTCGATGCCCATCTCATTGACGCTCATCTCTTCCGAAATTCTCAGCCCATGCTCTAGGGCTAATGTTTGCATATCTTCGATTGTCATTTCTATACTGTTTTCTTTTATTAAATTGGTACCAGTTCCCCCGACAGGACATTCTGAATGTCATATACAGGTGTAACACTTTACCCATATTCTTTTCGTATGGATAACACTTCCCATCAGGGAACAAAAATCTGATACATGAATTAATTGTGAGACAGTAGACCTACTGTCGCATTGAAGCCATCTCGGCGACTATTTGATTAGGAAAACCAAGGCTTTGCCATCATAGCCTTATCATAGAAGTATAACATAGTTGTAAAGATAGAAAATTATTTTTTATTCATCCATGATGTTATTATTTTATAATAACATCATCTAAACATGTCCTGTCGCTCTTTTGTGCTGTGATATTTCATACCTATTAACTGCTTTCGTTTGAATTATACGACGTTCTACTCACAATAGGGCAAGGGTTACTCATTCCGTAGGATGCGGTTCACGTATAGGAAGAATAAACGCCCTTTTCACCCAAGTCCAACAGCTTTGGACCGCAGTTGACTCTTTCGACACCCCTGCGATGCAACCCAATCCGGCTGACGGGGAGCCAGCAACGCTGAAAATTTACCCTCCTCTTTCCCACTAGCGGCTCCTTTTCCGACAACCAGCACGGCGGATCCCTGCCGCGGCGCTGTGAACGCAGCATTTTGATTGGTATCGTTGGCCTTCAGGCTCGTCAGTCAAACAGACCCAGGAGCAGCTCAGCCGGTGGCGCCCGGCTTTCGGGTAACGCCCTGGTCCCGCTGGTTTCGGCTTTGTGCTTCAGGTGATCAAGGATCTGCTTGATCACTATAGGGTCTTCAATGCAGGCGATGACTTTCATGGCGCCGCCGCAGCCGCTGCAGGTCTCGATGTCGATATTGAAAACACGCTTGAGCCGTTGCGCCCATGTCATCGACGCTCGCCGTTGTGCTGGTGTTGCCGGTTCATCAGCCACCCTGACCTTGTTGCCCCTGCCCCGTTTTGCCGGCGTGACCAACGCCCGGTGCCGACTGTTGGGTGCGAACACCCCGTGGAAGCGGGTTAGGTTGACTCTGGGCTTCGGTACCAGGGCGGCCAGCCTTGCAATGAAATCCAATGGTTCGAAAATGACGTGCGTGGTGCCGTCCCGGTACGGCGTCTTGAGCTGGTAGCGCACGTTGCCGCCTCGTGTTAACGACAGCCGCTTCTCGGATACCGCCGGGCGGCTGATGTACCGGCACAGCCGTTCGAGCTTCTTGCGTTCATCGGCCCTGGCCGCCACGCCGGCGTGCAGGCTGGACCCGGCTACCTTGCCAATCCCGTCACCGAACGGATCACCACTGGTCGGCAGAGTTTGCAAAGTGAACACCTTTCGCCCCGCCTGTGAACCGACAGCGATACGGTAAGTGATCGAGTGCCCCAGCAGGGGTGTCATCGGGTCGTCATCCACCGCATCCGAGGCCAGATAGCTGTTTTCGACATCCCGTTCCAGCAGGCCTTGCCGTTCCAGATAGCGACCCACCCGGTGGGCGATGGTGTGCGTCAGCTGGGTGAGCTCTGGGCTGGTCGGCGCCTTGACCCAGCGGAAACGCGCTGAGCCGTGGGATTGCTCGACATACACACCGTCGAGAAACAGCATGTGGAAGTGAACATTCAGATTGAGCGCCGATCCAAAACGCTGGATCAGGGTGACCGCGCCCGTCTTGGCCACTTGGTGGGTATGGCCCGCTTTCTTGACCAGGTGCGTGGCAATGACGCGGTAAACGATGCCCAGCACCCACCCCATGATCTCGGGCCGGCTGGCAAACAGGAAACGCAGCTGAAACGGGAAGCTCAACACCCACTGACGCATGGGTTGTTCAGGCAGTACTTCATCAACCAGCAAGGCGGCACTTTCGGCCATCCGCCGCGCCCCACAGCTCGGGCAGAAACCGCGACGCTTACAGCTGAAAGCGACCAGGTGCTCGGCGTGGCAAGACTCGCA
>NZ_VOYC01000036.1:0-10922 GCF_013420425.1 Acinetobacter sp. YH01007
TTCTTTATCCGACATAGACACCAACATATCAAACCGTCCGCTAACGAAATTGCAAAAGTGCATATTCTAAAAGCGGACATTTTTACTTTGGAGAAACCGGACATTTCTATTTTGGAGTTACATCTGTTGTAGCCCCATACATTCAAGTTTATTTCTTGCATGAATGTATCCTATAGGATACATTACTCTTATGTACTCAATATATACCACTGAAGTCTTTGATGACTGGTTTACTAAGTTAAAAGACCTGCAGGCAAAAAGACGTATACAAGTCCGAATTGATCGGGTTGAAGATGGAAACTTTGGAGATACTGAACCAGTAGGTGAAGGTGTTTCTGAATTACGTTTCTTCTTTGGACCTGGCTACAGGATCTATTACTGTAAGCAAGGGCAAAGGGTCGTTATTCTTTTAGCAGGCGGAGACAAGTCTACGCAAAGTAAAGATATAAAACTTGCCCTACAATTAGCACAAGATTTAGAGGAGGAGCTGTAAATGGCTATCAAACTTCGCAAATGGGACAGTGCTGAACATCTTAAAACAGAAGAAGATATGCAAGCTTACCTACAAGCCTGTATCGATGAATCTAATGGTGATGCGGCATTCATTGCAAAAGCTTTAGGTAATATTGCTAAAGCTAAAGGAATGGCTCAATTATCAAGAGACACTGGTTTAGGTCGAGAAAGTCTTTATAAAGCACTTTCTGGCGATGTAAATCCAAGCTTTGATACTGTTATTAAAGTCGTAAAAGCACTGAATTTACGCTTAGCAATTTAAAAAAAACTAGTAAAAAAGGGAGCTTTAAGCTCCATTTTTCATTTCAACTTCGTATAACGTGTATTATGTTAATTTTAGGAAAAGTGAAAAATAATCTACAATAGAATCTACGAAAAATTGGCCATCAATTATGCCTGATTTCTCCAGTGGAAATAATTGGATTGTGAGATCCCCCACTCAAAATCATAAATTAGAAAGAATTGAAGCATTTCTTTCCAATTATGCTTATAAACCTCACCGACATGATACTTATGCTATTGGCAGGACTCTTTCCGGAGTTCAAAACTTTCATTACAAAGGTACATTGCAACATAGCTTGCCAGGCATGACTATGGTTCTACACCCGGATGAAAAGCATGATGGTGAATCAGGAACATTAGATGGCTATCGCTATAGAATGATTTACATCGAACCAGCGATGATCCAAACCATTTTAAAGGGTAAACCTTTGCCTTTTATCAGACATGGCTTAAGTAATGATATTCGCCTGTTTAGGGCAATGGATAGCTTTCTAAATAATATAAATAATTATATGGATACCCTAGAAGAGGAAGATGCTCTATTTGATTTGGCAACTACACAGTGTGAAATTTCAGATACTTCATCTAACCAAAACAAAAAATTTGACTACAAGGCAGCAGAGAGAGCGCGTGAGTGTATTTTGGCGTATCCACATGAAAACTTAAGTTTGTCAGATTTAGAGAAACATGCTGATCGTGACCGCTGGAGCCTTTCTCGTGATTTCCGATTATTATTTGGAACTAGCCCACACCGTTATATGATCATGCGTCGCTTAGAAACAGTTAAGTTCTACCTTGCTCAAGGGGAGTCTATTGTTAATGCTGCTTTAAATGCAGGCTTTTTTGATCAGAGTCATATGACCAGACATTTTATAAAAACATTTGGTTTAACTCCCACTCAATGGAAAATGATAAATATTAAAAGATAGCCGTTCGATTTGAACGGCTAATTTGTCCTACAGCAGATTTATTCCATTAAGAAAATCTTTGAACATAAAAAGCCCTGATAAAATCAAGAGTATACCCATCAGCTTATTTAGCCGATTAAACCAGATAGGATTAGCAATTTTGTTGCCTAATACTTTTCCAACCAGAGCATAGGTGAATGGTGCGCCAACAGCACCAAGTGAAATCAGTAAAGAAACTATCAAGATCATGATTCCTGTGATTTTGGCTGCAGGGTACATAATTGTCGTAACAGGTAGAATGACGAGAATGGCTTTTGGATTTAATAACTGAATAAATAAGCCATTTAAGAATGTTAGATGGCTTTCTTGCTGTTGAGTTGTTTCTACATTCGCCCTAATCA
Organism: Acinetobacter sp. YH01007; assembly: GCF_013420425.1. Taxonomy (NCBI): domain Bacteria; kingdom Pseudomonadati; phylum Pseudomonadota; class Gammaproteobacteria; order Moraxellales; family Moraxellaceae; genus Acinetobacter; species Acinetobacter sp. YH01007. Next base: position 2,105 of record NZ_VOYC01000036.1, read on the forward strand.
TTTTTATAGCCAAGTAGAATGTATAAATTGCACCCGCTAAAGCAATATAATGAATCAATCCATGTGGAATAACAGCTTCACCTATATAGCCAAACAATACGAATAAGATCAACATGGCGAAACCAATGCCTAGGTAAAATCCTATAGTCTTTTTTAATTGACCTGTAAGGCCAGAATTTAGCCCCATAAAATTTACAGGGCCTGGGCTATACATAACGCTTAATGTATAAAGAAATATTTCCACAGAGTTCACTCAATTAGATAGCAATAAACATCAAAGAGAGAACGGTATCGAGTTATAGGCCTTAAAGATTGTACGTTTGTGCTGAACTAATTAAAAATTTCTATTTAACTTATGTTCACCTAAAGTTCACTTCATAAGTGTATAAAGAAACTATGTATTGTATTTTCAATTGCTTATATAAATATTAGTCTTGGTTTAGAATTTTAAAGTTCATGAACTATGAGAAAAAACTAAGATACGATCAAAATTGTAGAACAACAAAATTATTTATACTAATTTACAAGCCACGCTGTTTAAGCGTGTCATTAAAAAATAAATCTTTTAATCTCTCCACACAATCTCCACACAATCTCCACACAACATCAGCAATTCATAAACACTGCTATTTCAAAATAGTAGTATCTAAAACCCCCCCTCTGAAAAAGCATGTCAACACATTATCATTTAATAGGTTCAATACTTATTACAACTGTACTTTTAATCGGCTGTACACAAGCCAAAGATGCTGAACAGTCCCCAACAGAAATGCCACCAGCGGTTGTCAGTACCATCACGGTATTACCGCATTCCATGAATTTAATTGAAAATCTTCCAGGCCGTGTTGTCGCTTACCGTATTGCTGAAATTCGCCCGCAAGTAGGTGGAATTGTTGATAAAGTACTTTTTAAGCAAGGCTCTTATGTGCAAGCAGGTCAACCGCTTTTTAAATTGAATTCTGAAATATTTCAGGCAGATGTAAAAAGCAATCAAGCCACTTTAAACCGTGCACAAGCTGAGGTGACACGTTTGCAGGTGCTGTTAAAACGCTACACTGAATTAGTAAAAGTAAATGCGGTTAGTCAGCAGGAATACAACAATACCGAAGCAGATTATCAAAAAGCAAAAGCCGATGTGGCGCAAATGCAAGCCATGTTAAGCAGACAACAACTTAATCTTAAATATGCGACTGTTACAGCCCCTATCTCGGGAACGATTGGTGAAATCTTAGTGACTGAGGGTGCATTAGTTGGTCAAGGTGATACTAATGCAATGGCCGTAATACAACAGATTAATAAAGTCTATGTTGATGTAAAGCAATCAATTAGTGATTATGAAAAACTACAGGAAGCTTTACAGCAAGGTGACGTGTCAAATACCAAACATACGGTTGAAATCCTAAATAGTCAGGGTAAACCTTATAACGTTACAGGTGAAATCCTATTTTCGGATACTAAAGTTGATCCTGATACGGGTGATGTCACAATCCGTATTTTAGCCAATAATGAAAATCAAAAACTTTTGCCAGGCATGTATGTTCGAGTCAATATGAGCCGAGCTCAAGTTGAAAATGCGCTCCTAGTTCCAGAACAAGCGATTCAACATGATATTAGTGGTAAAGCCAATGTTACGATTGTTAATCAAAAAGGTTTAGCGCAAAGCAAGCCTGTTCAGCTTGGTCAACGTTATCAAAATAACTATGTGATCAAACAAGGGTTACAAGCAGGTGAGAAAGTCATTGTTGAAGGGGCTGATCGTATACAGCCTGAGCAAAAATTAAAAATTAAGCAGTGGCAACCTACAAATATTAAGGAAAATGGAGGACAGCAATAATGTCCCAATTTTTCATTAGGCGTCCTATTTTTGCATGGGTGATTGCTTTATTTATTATTCTGTTGGGTGTACTAAGCATCCCCAAGTTACCTATTGCACGATTCCCAAGTGTTGCGCCACCACAGATTAGTATTACGGCAATCTATCCAGGTGCTACGCCAAAAACATTGAATGATAGTGTTGTGACCTTGATTGAGCGGGAAATGTCAGGTGTCAAAAACTTACTTTATTACAGTTCAAGTTCAGATAGTTCTGGAACAGCAACAATCACCGCAACATTTAAACCAGGTACAGATGTAGAACTTGCACAAATTGATGTGCAAAACAAAATTAAAGCCATTGAGTCACGCTTACCTCAAACAGTGCGACAACAAGGGCTGATGGTCGATGCTGCGTCGTCTGGTTTTTTAATGATGGTGGGCTTAAGTTCACCGAATGGCAAATATAGTGAAATTGATGTCAGTGACTATATGACTCGCTATGTGATTGAAGAATTAAAGCGGGTTGACGGTGTTGGTAAAGTCCAAAATTTTGGTGCTGAAAAAGCCATGCGGATTTGGGTCGATCCAGATCGTTTGGTTTCTTATGGATTGAGTATTCAAGATGTGAATACAGCCATCCAAAACCAAAACTTGCCGATATCACCAGGTCGTATTGGTGATGTTCCTGCTTTGACGGGGCAACAAATTACTATTCCTTTAACTGCTCAAGGTCAATTAGAAACTGTAGAGCAATTCAAGAAAATTAGTTTACGTGCTCAACAAAATGGCGCCAATGTTCGACTGTCGGATGTCGCTCGTGTCGAAATCGGGGCACAGATGTATAACTTTGCGATTTTAGAAAATGGCAAAGCCTCTACAGCTGTGGCGATACAAATGAGTCCTGGTGCCAACGCTGTCAAGACTGCAGAAGGTGTTAAAGCGAAAATTGAACAGTTAGGTTCAGCACTGCCTGATGGTATGAAATTCTCTATACCTTACGACACTGCACCTTTTGTAAAAATCTCGATTGAAAAAGTAATCATGACATTGCTTGAAGCTATGGCATTAGTTTTTATTGTCATGTTTATCTTTTTACACAATGTTCGATACACCTTAATTCCGGCGATTGTTGCACCGATTGCATTGCTTGGCACATTCTCAGTCATGCTGCTTGCTGGTTTTTCGATTAATGTGCTGACCATGTTCGGTATGGTGCTTGCGATCGGGATTATTGTCGATGATGCGATTGTGGTCATTGAGAATGTTGAACGCATTATGGCGACAGAAGGCTTATCTCCAGTTGAAGCCACATCTAAAGCCATGAAGGAAATTACCAATCCGATTATTGGCATCACCTTAGTGTTAGCCGCTGTATTCTTGCCGATGGCATTGGCGTCAGGCTCAGTGGGGATTATCTATCGTCAGTTCACCATTACCATGTCGGTTTCAATTTTATTCTCAGCTTTCCTTGCACTGACATTAACCCCTGCGTTATGTGCAACGATGTTAAAACCGATTGATCAAGACCATCAGAAAAAGGGTGTTTTTGCATCGTTTGATCGCAGTTTTGAGAAGCTGAACAATCGCTATGAACGCAGTTTATTTAAAGTAATTAAACATAAAACCCTCGCAATGTTATGTTTCTTAGGCATTGTCATTGTGCTGATTTTTAGTTTTAAACACGTTCCGACTGCGTTTATGCCAGAAGAAGATCAGGGGTGGTTTATGACTTCGATTCAACTTCCTGCGGATGCAACTCAAGAACGTACCCGTAAAGTCGTTGCTGAGTTTCAAAATTATTTAGACCAAGAAACGGGGATTAAAGACAATATGGCGGTCTTAGGTTTTGGTTTTAGTGGATCTGGTCAGAATACAGCGATGTATTTTACCAATCTATTGCCATTCGAAGAGCGTACTATTACGGCACAAGAAGTCGTGAATAATGCCAATATAGCGATGGCTGAAAGTTCAGAAGGTCAAACCATGTCTGTGTTACCACCAGCAATTGATGAATTGGGTAACTCATCTGGTTTTTCACTGAGATTATTAGATCGTGGCAATATTGGCATGCCTGCTTTAAGAGAAGCACAAGATCAGCTTTTAGCATTAGCAGCACAAAGTAAAATCGTGGCGGAGGTCTATCCTGAAGGTTTGCCAGATGGCAGTTCTGTACAGCTTAAAATTGATAGAGATAAATTGCAGGCATTAGGTGTTAATTTCAGTGATGTGACCGATATTATTTCAACCTCAATGGGTTCGATGTATATCAATGATTTTCCAAATCATGACCGTATGCAGCAAGTCATTGTGCAACTTGATGCCAAATCACGCATGAGTATTGAAGATATTCTTCAGATTAAGGTGAACAGTCAAAGCGGTAAATTGGTTTCAATGTCTGAAATAATTACTCCAATTTGGCAACATTCCCCACAACAATACAATCGTTACAACGGTCGTCCATCATTGAGTATTTCTGGCAGTCCAGCAGCAGGTATATCTTCAGGACAAGCCATGACTGAGATGGAAAATTTGATTGAACAACTTCCGAAAGGTGTGGGTTATGAGTGGACTGGGATTTCTCTAGAAGAAAAACAGTCGGAATCACAAACCTTGTTTTTATTACTGTTGTCGATGTTAGTCGTTTTCCTTGTCTTGGCAGCGCTTTATGAAAGCTGGTCAATTCCATTCTCTGTGATGCTAGTTGTCCCTCTAGGGTTGATTGGCGCCTTTTTAGCAGTAATGTTACGTGGTATGCCAAATGATATTTTCTTTAAGGTCGGCATGATCACGATTATTGGTCTATCTGCAAAGAATGCTATTTTGATTGTTGAGTTTGCAAAAGCACTAAGAGAAGAAGGAATGGGTTTAGTGGAGGCAACCGTTGCAGCCGCTAAATTGCGCTTACGTCCAATCCTAATGACATCTTTGGCATTTACCTGTGGCGTTATTCCTTTAGTCATTGCCAGTGGCGCTAGTTCTGAAACTCAAAAAGCGATTGGTACAGGCGTCTTTGGCGGCATGATCAGCGCAACAATTCTAGCTGTTATTTTTGTACCGATTTTCTTTATTGTCGTCATGAGCATGGTTGAGAAATTCTCGAAACGTAAAGCGGCACATTAAGCATCAAAACTGAGAATAAAAGCTGTGGGTTAACGAGTTTAGCCCACAACAAATCTTTCATTTACATCTTTATTTCAGAATTGATTTAATAAACCATCAATATAGGTTTAATCATGAAAGCTACCAATCTTGATCCGAAACGCTGGTGGATATTGCTCGCTGTCGTGCTTGCATTTCTGCCGATTGTGATTGATATGACTGTACTGCATGTTGCGGTTCCCTCATTAACCCAATCGCTGAGTGCCACAAGTAACCAAGTCTTATGGATTATTGATATTTATCCATTACTTATGGCTGGACTTTTAGTTCCGATGGGAACTTTGGCTGATCGTGTCGGCAATCGTAAGATTCTGCTGATTGGCTTGGTTATATTTGGAATTGCCTCAGTCCTTGCGGCATTTTCCCAAACGGCTTCTATGCTGATTGCCGCACGTGCTTTATTAGCATTAGGCGGTGCCATGATTATGCCCTGTGTATTGGGTATTATTCGCAGAACCTTCGAAGACAGTCGCGAACGTGCCATTGCGCTGGGTATTTGGGGCACAATCGGATCAGCCGGTGCCGCCATTGGACCGCTCATTGGTGGGGGATTGTTAGAATATTTCTGGTGGGGTTCAGTTTTCCTGATTAACGTCCCAATCATGCTGGTTGTCGCACCAATGTGCTATTTCTTATTGTCCCGAAAAGAAGCTATAACCCCTGGACATTGGGCATTTGGTCAAGCGCTATTGCTGATTGTCGGTTTGATTTCGTTTGTATATGCACTAAAAGCAGGCTTAGGCGGTAAACAGTCGTTGTTGATTGTCTTGCCTTTGGTCGTTTTATCTATCGGCTTATTAACCATATTTGTACGCAAACAGCTGAATTCTCCTCAGCCGATGCTAGATCTTTCGCTATTTTCACGTCCTGCTATTTTAGCCGGCATTATTATGGCAATGGTTGCTGCAGGCGCTTTGGCAGGGGTTGAGTTAACTTTGGCAATGGAGCTGCAATATGTCATTCGTTTAACACCGCTGCAAGCCGGTCTTTTTATGGTTCCGATTATGGTTGCGGCCGCTATTGGCGGGCCTATTGCTGGTTTTTTATCCAATAAATTTGGACTCCGTCTGGTTGCGACCATGTCATTAATATTGGCAGCAATTGCGTTGGTCAGTTTGAGTTATTCAGATTTTCATCATCCGGGAATCATCGTTCCCTTTATTTTAGCTTCGATTGGATTAACACTGAGTATTGGTTTAACAGCTTCATCCATTGCGATCATGGGCTCAGTACCTGCAGAAAAGGGCGGTGCGGCAGGTTCACTTGAAAGTACAGGTTATGAACTGGGTACAGGACTAGGTATTACTTTATTTGGTGTTTTCATGGCCTATATATTTGGCAGTCATCTTCAAGTGCCGTCAGATTTAACTGCTGTTTTAGCAGAAAAAGCCAGACTTTCGATTGGTGATACCTATTTAGTGGCGAGCCAGTTACCCGTTGAACAAGGTACAGCATTGATTAACGCAGGTAAAATTGCCTTCAGTTCAGCTCATGTTAATTTATTATTAACAGCAGGGATTATCATCGGGATACTCTCCATTGTGGTATTTTTTATGCTAGCTAAATATCGAGATGAGAATTCATTGTGATGAAATTTATTTGAGGATCATCAAACAGAATGGTTAAGTTCAGACATCAATTTATCTTAAATTTATGGTTTAAATTAAGCCGTATTAATCTGAACTTAACACATTATAAATGAGTTGATGTCTTACGATTTAGTTGAATAGTAAAACAGCTGCCACCTAAGTTTTTGGATTTAGAATAATAAATATGACCTTGGTGTGCTTCAATAATTGCATCAATCACTGCCAAGCCTAATCCAGTACCGCCATCTAGACATGATCTAGAGTCTTCCAGTCGATAGAAGGGTTTGAACAGGTGTTTAAGATGCGATTCATCAATACCAGGACCTTCATCTTCAAACGTCAATACCCAATGTTCTGCTGTGGTTACAGATGTAATATTTATTTTTCCAGCATTCGAATATCTTAGAAAGTTAGAGAACAATGCAATAAAGACCTGTTCCATCCTTCTTATATCAACGCAAACCAATTTATCCGTCAAATTTAAAACAATAGTTAAACCTTTAACATGAAACCGTTCATTAAACATCTGCAGACATTTTTCAATACTATTTTTTAAATTGGTCTTTTCTAGTTCTAATCGTAATTGTTTATTTTCAATAAGTGTCAGTGTCCGTAAATCTTCCACAAGGTAAGATAAGCCTTCGACTTGGTTCAATAAGCTTAGGTGTAAAGCTTTATCGGCAATAAATATACCATCGACAATACCTTGCAAGCGACCTTGTAATATTGTCACAGGTGTTCGTAATTCATGTGCAATTGCAGCATTCCAAACAGTTGAATTCTTAACTGATACTTCAAGTTGGTTTGCCATTTCATTGAAGTTCTCAATAAGAGACTTGATTTCATGTGGAATATCATGATGTGGCTGTTTAATTCTGAGTGCTAAATTGCCTTGTTGAATTTGTTGAATAACATCTGCTAAATCACTAATTGGCTGTGTATAGCGTTTTCCATATTTAAAGGCGAGGATAGTAGAAAGAAAAAAGCCTGTTAATAGCACTAAAAACAGCCAGATAAAGTCAACGGAGGTAACTGAAAATTCATTTGAATTAATAACTTGTGTATTTAGAAAACCTATTTTTATCGCCCAGCTATAAACAAAATAGCCAATCATGAAAGATAACAGCGTAATGCCTAAATTGAATAGGCTCATCATGATAATAAACTGGAAGTTAATTCCAACAGAATTTTTAAAAAAGTTAAATTTCATGATTTTGATCTAAGCGATACCCCACGCCACGGACATTGATTAATAAGCCATTTACATCATTTTCTTCAAGTTTTTTGCGTAATTTGCTGATATGGCTATCTACAGTGCGATCTAAAGCATCACTTTCAGGCATACAGTTTTGGATCAATTCATTACGTGTAAAGACTTTATTCGGTGTTTTTGCCATCAAAAACAGTATCTTATACTCAGTTAACGTAAGGTTGAGCAACTGATTTCTTTGACCATTTGAAATGTAAACTTGATGATGATCTGGATTAATTTCAATATTTCTATAACGAATAATATTAGTTATTTCCATATTTTGGCTTGTACTTCGTCTAAGTACGGCTTGTATTCGTGCAATCACTTCGTTTGGGTTAAATGGCTTAATAATAAAGTCATCAGCACCCATTTTTAGCCCCATGATCTTATTCACTTGATCATCTAAGGCAGTCAGCATAATGACAGGTAAATGACTTGTTTGACGGATGATTTGTAGAATTTCCCAGCCATTTAGTTTGGGTAATTTAATATCAAGGAGAATCAGGTCGATAGAGTTGGCTTTTAGGCACTCTAAAGCTTGTTGTCCATCCAATGCACGGATGACCTGCATGTTTTCATTTTTTATGTATTTTTCAAGAATGTCACCAATATCATAATCATCTTCTACAACGAGAATGACGCTGTTTTCGAAGCTGTGCTGTAGATTTGGATACATATATTTTATCTTAGATGAAGTAGCTATGCATTTTAACATTTAATTGTGTAATGGAGATGATTAGACGAGCAGTCATTTATATTTGTAATTGAGGGGTGACATATAATAAAATTCGTTGCATATCAGTATTAATGAACAAAATGTCAATTATCATTCATTTAACATAATGGCTGTTATACGAAACAGAGATGTAACTCCAAAATAAAAATGTCCGGTTTCTCCGAGGTAAAATATGACTTTTGAACAAAAATAAGCCATTGTTTATTCTTTTTATTTCCAACAAAATTCCAGAACTCATCTACTTCGAGAGATTCATAATGACTTTGC
>NZ_VOYC01000037.1:0-8748 GCF_013420425.1 Acinetobacter sp. YH01007
GCAAGCATTTATTTGATACTTTGGATGAAGTACAAGATTATGCAACAAACTGGTTGTGGCATTACAACCATGAAAGACCACATCAAGCTAACAAAGGAAAGCCACCTCTAATGGCTGCTTAACCTCTGCTTTTAACTTCGGTTATTTATGGGAGGATTACCATACCACCAACCGTGATATCAACAATACCCAAGAAATTACTCGTGATCAGACCACAGGTATGCTGGATGGTTCAGTAACGATTGATCATCGATTACTGACAGAAGCTGGACGACAGGAGATTATTCAAGAACAGAAGGATTTGCCAGAGAATTTCCGTCAAAGTGCAGAAAATTTAGCACAAGCCTTACCAGCGGGTGAGTATAAAGATAAGGCTTTACAAACACTAAATAATATTCAGGCAAGGCTTTACAATTTACCAAGTGAATATAAAGAAACGGGTGTAGTTGGTGACAAAGTTGCAAGTGAATTGCTCAAACGAGGGATAGAGCCAAAAGAAGTTGAAGCTTTATTTTCTAAATTAGATTTTTTCTATGCAGCAAAAGAGTTTAGTGAAATTCAGAGTCAACTAGATACATTAGCTCAATCTGGTGTTGATTTAGAAACGATTTTTAAACAACCTAAAATAGGCGTAAATGAACAAGAAGTAATTTATGCGAAAGGAACTGACATTGAGACAAAAGTTACGACCCAAACCACAGTTGGTATGACGATATTAAGCAATATTGCTGATTTAGGAAATAATATAAAGCAGATTAGTGAAGATACTGGAGTTGATTTAGGTACTGTTCAACTTGCGGTAGGACTAATGATTTCAGGCCCAGTCCGTTTAGCAATTGAGACAGGAAAATCTTTAGCTTTAGATAGTGCGGTAGGAGCTGAAATAGCTCAAGGATTTGATGCGCTGGCGACATCATTAACTGCCGCCGCTCATGTTACCAATTCAAATACGATTAATAATTGGACTAATTCAGAGAAAGTTAAAGAAATTGAAGCCTCAACATCTGAAAATAAATTAGATGAATTGAAATTTGCAAATGAAATTGAAAAAAATAAACAAGGTGCAGAATATTTAATTAATGCTGTGGCTGGAGTTGTAGGTGCTGGAGTAGGTAAAGGTGTCACTAAGGGGAAAGATGCTGATATTGAAATAAATCAAAAGCAATCTCTTGATGTGGGATGGGTTGATAATTATGGAAATCAAAAGAAAGTCACTGGAGATGGAACCGTGGCTAGAGATCATCAGCCGTCTAAAGCTGCATTATTAAAGAGAGCTGAAGACTTAAAGGAAGCGCCCTTAACTCAAGCAGAGAAAAATCGTATTATTAATGAAGGAATGAGTGTAACTGTACCAAATGAGGTGCATGCCGCAGGTCCAACCTATGCAGGAAAAAATAATAAAGGACTCATTGAAAATGATGCAAATGATTTACAAGCAGCACAAATTAGGGATTCTGAGGCAATGATAGATAATGCAAAAAAATTAACGCCTGAGTACGTTACAAAGTTGCAAGAAGCATGTACTACATTGAGCTGTAAAAATAATGCTGATTATGATAAATTTTTGAAAAATATTATGGATGAGGAGGCGAGAAAGAATGACAAATAAGTTTATTGATCATTTAATATCACTGTTGGGTAAGTCAAATATTGATGAAAAATTAGTTGATTTTTTTGTTAAAAATCAATTTGTGAAAAGTCAAGAGGAAATTAAATTACCAATTTATGATGAAGATGGTGATTTATTGGATGAGTATAATTTTTATATTAGTAAATATGATGAGGGATTGGGTTTTATATTTACTGATGAGTCTTTTTATTTAAATCAGGAGGACAAACCCATAACTGGTGAAAAAATATACTTAACGACTATATTTTTTTATAATGATGGTGTGGAAGGCTTTTCTCAATATAAACAAGAACTGCCATTTAATTTAAAATTTTCAATGAATAAAGCTGAAATTGAAAATATGTTAGGAGTGCCATTATTTATTAAGAATGATGATGGCGTGGTTAGAAGCCAAAAATGGAAAATTGAAGATATTCCATTTACAATATATATTTCATATAACAATATAGGTGAGATTAGATATATTTCATTAAGTATTCCTTACTGATTTAGTTAAAGTCGTTCCTACCCTATTTTGAATAAAAAAGCGGTTCTTTATTTAAAATGGAGCTACATTAATAGTTTTTAAGGTAATCCTTCAATAAATAACCGAAGTTAAAAGTAGAGGTTAAGCAGCCATTAGAGGTGGCTTTCCTTTGTTAGCTTGATGTGGTCTTTCATGGTTGTAATGCCACAACCAGTTTGTTGCATAATCTTGTACTTCATCCAAAGTATCAAATAAATGCTTGCTCAGCCAACTATAACGTATGGTCCGATTATAGTGTTCAATATACGCATTCTGCTGTGGCTTACCCGGTTGAATATATTCAATACGAATACCGTGCTCAGTAGCCCAGCGCACAAATTCGTGACTGATAAATTCGGGACCTGAGATACCGTCTTGGTAGTCAATCAGGTTTTGAGATTATTCGACCACTAAATAATCTCTTCGATAGGCAGTCTGATGTTTTAAAACGCCATAACACAGATGTATAAGCTTGCGCATTGCAGCACCTAAAGCACACATTTTATTTTTACCCTGGCTTAATAATCGTTGATATAAAGCTTCAATGTGTGGATTATATTTAATCGCTGTTAATGCCGACATATACAATACTGAGCGTATTTTACTGTCACCTGCTTTTGATAAGTGACTTTGCTTGTTGACTGAACTGCCAGACAACTGATGTACTGGAACCAAACCTACATATGCAGCAGCTTGACTTGCTTTTTCAAACTTGTGCGAATGAAATAACCCCAACAGTAATAAGCCTGATCGTTCACCGATTGAAGGAATAGTTTGCAGTAATTTCAAATCCTGTTTCAATGTTGGATCTTGATCTATGTGATTATTTATTAACTTATCAATATGTTCAAGTTGCCGATTTAAATAGGCTTTGTTGCATAAACATTTTGCAAGGCACTGATTTTTAAAGGTTTGTGAAAATTTCAACCTAAGAATAAATTTAATAAAATCATATTCTTAGGTATTTGTGCAACAAAGCCGATCCGAATCGGAAGCCAAAAAGCTTTTGGGGCAGATTATTAGGACGGAAGTGAATTCATAGTAACTGTCCAAATGAAAGAAGAATCAGTGTCCTTTACGATAAGAATATGCAATTTATCTAAGAATTATATTGCTGAATAAGCTTTTAAGAATATAGGTTTGGGCAATAAAGCCTTTAAATTCTATTACTGAATAAACCCTAAGTGGCCGATTTGGAATAGGAATGAGTGGTAGGGTGCGAATAGGAATAGGTGGTAGGTTTATGCTGGAATATGCATTGAGTCCAATCCTTGATCGTGGAGACTATTGTATTAGAAACAATAGCAGACCTAAAAGGCTTTACTGGTATCCATTGATTATTCAATAACATTAAATAGAGCCGTGAGACGTTGAAAGGCTCACAGAGTGGGAGGTAAAGTATATCCTCATCTCTCGTAAAACAGCTGACGAAGTCCGAGATAGAATCATTGCGTCAAAAAAAACGTGATATTTGAGAACTAAAAAAGAAGTGGTACTCCTACTGGTTACTAAAATTAAAGTATATTGAATAATAAATTTATAAAACAATACTTTACAAATCTATATGATGCGTAGTGTACGCATCATACATAAAGCGTTCTATTTTGATATAATTGATCCAATCAACCCATTGTTAGGTTTCATTTAAATTCCATGAGTCTTACTGAAATTAAAGTTCGCCAAGCTCATTGTAAGGAAAAAACCAGTTTTTTATCCGATGAAGATGGGCTTAGCCTGAAGATTGAGCCGAGTGGAAGAAAATCTTGGTGCTATCGCTATACAGATCCACAAACTAAAAAACGTCGACGCATTCAGTTAGGTCGTTATCCTGATTTATCGCTGAAAAAGGCACGACAAGTCAGAGATGACTTTAAAGACAATGATTTCTGTTTTGAACAAGATACTGCCTCTAATGTCATCACCTTTGGTAAGGTCGGGGAGGAGTGGTTACAGTTCAAACTGAAAAATGCCTTCAACGATCTACCCCGCTGTGGTGTACTACAGTTAGCAGAAAGATGCTTACAGCAAGATATTTATCCAGACCTTCAGGATCTACCTTTTCAAAACATCAAGCGTTATGACCTGGTTTCAGTAATCAAAAAAATAGAGGGACGCCAAGTAAAAGAACCTGTCAAGAAAGCTTGTAGTTATTTGAACCAAATTTATGACTACGCTGTAGCGATGGGTTATTGTGAATTCAACATCGCGCATGGTTTAAATAAAATCGCCATTAACAGTAAAATCAAGAAAAATTATCCGTATTTGAAAGCGGAGGATATATCTGATTTTAAGTATAAATTACAAAAATTGGATGCCCATCCGATTATTAAAAAAGCACTGCTGTTCAAATTACATACTGGCGTGCGAGGGGCTGAATTGTTATTGGCTGAGCCTCATCATTTTGATTTAAATGAAAAAGTCTGGAAAATACCTGCCTTGCATATTAAACAGTTTCGACGAAAAGTCATATTAGGCCATGAGATTCCCGACTTCTTAGTTCCACTTTCAGATCAGGCTTTAGATATTTTAAAGGACGTCATGCAATGGTCATACGGTGAAAAGTACATTTTTGCTAGCCCACGGAAACATAATCAACCGATTCATTTTAATACATTAAATATGGCTATACGTAAGATGGGCTATGGAAAACATCAATTATCCTCTCATGGACTACGTTCCACTTTTAGTACCATTTTGAATGACTCAGGTTTGTTCCAGGATAACTGGATTGAGGCACAACTTTCACATATTGATAAGAACCGTACCCGTGCCAGCTATAATCACGCTGACTATTTAGCCCAGCGGACTGAAATGATGCAGTGGTGGGGTGATTATTTAAGTACTGCTAAGTGAAAATCGTACTTTTATACATAGACTTAAAACATTATGGGGTTTCAAATGGATAGTAAACAATATACTTGCCGTGTTACATGGTCAGCAGAATATAATGAGTATGTTGGGTTGTTCGAACCACAAGCACTAGCCATTTGTTGTAATTCAGCTTTAAGCGCCCTTAATTCTTTCATGCGTTTATTCACTAGTGCAAGTTGCTGATCAATTAATGCATTAACGCTAGAGCAGCTTTCTTCTGGCTTATTTTTTAATTCGATAAGACGTTTAATATCATTGAGTGATATATCTAGGCTGCGACAATGCTTTACGAATTCCAATTGTTTAAGTGCTTTGCTATCATACAGCCTGAAATTACCTTCTGAACGATTTGGATTTAACAGAAATCCTTCTCTTTCATAATATCTAATCGTTTGTATTGAACAGCCCGATTTTTTTGACAATTCGCCTATTTTCATCAATTTCCCCCAGACATTTGACTCTATAGTTACTATAGAGTCTATAGTATAAGTATGCAACGAAAAGGATATATAAAAAATGACTGAGAAATATTTAAACAATACGAATATCGTTAATTTTGAACACAAAGATATCCAATCCTTGATCGATCAACGTAGGTGGAAAAACTTGGATAACTTCAACAAAATTGGTGCCGCTTATCAGTTTGTAAAAGATGAGATTTTCTTTGGTTATAATGAAAGCGATGATATTGCAGCAAGCGATGTGCTAGCAGATGGTTATGGACAATGTAATACTAAGGGTAATCTGTTAATGGCACTATTGCGTGGACTAGGCATTCAATGCCGATTTCATGGGTTTACCATAGACCAGCAACTACAAAAAGGTGCTATCCCAAGCTATGTATTTTGGTTAGCACCTAAATACATCATTCATAGTTGGGTAGAAGTTTACTTTGAAGGGCGTTGGATAAACTTAGAGGGCTTTATATTGGATGAGCAATACTTAAGCTCTCTACAGGAGAAATTTGACCAAGTAAAAGATGATTTTTGTGGTTATGGTGTTGCAACAAAGTGCTTTTCATCACCAGATACAGATTGGCGTGGAGAAAATACCTATATTCAAAAAGAAGGTATTCATGATGACTTTGGGCTTTATGATTCCCCTGATGAGTTCTATCTCGAAAAAGGGACTAACTTGTCGGGGTTCAAACGCTGGATATATCAACGCTTGATACGTCACTTGATTAATATGAATGTATCAAAACTAAGAAATAGAAAAGTACTAGAGGTACAAAATGCACAACCATAATCATAGTCATCAACATGGTAAAGATGACCGTATTGGTTGGGCATTTTTCCTTAATGTGACATTCACTATTATCGAATTTATAGGTGGTTGGCTCACTAACAGTACGGCGATAATGGCAGATGCAGTTCACGATCTTGGTGATAGTCTTTCAATAGGTTTTGCGTGGATTTTAAGTCGTTTTTCAGATAAAGAAGCATCAGATAAGTTTAGTTATGGTTATCGTAGACTTACTCTCTTTGGCGCATTGATAAACAGTATTGTTTTAATCATTGGCTCAATTTGGATTTTATTTGAAGCAATTCCAAAGCTGTCCAATCCTGAAATGCCTGTAGTCGAGGGGATGTTAGGGCTAGCGATACTCGGCGTTGCCGTTAACGGATATGCTGTATTAAAATTAAAAGCGGGTGAAACATTAAATGAGAAAGTGCTGACATGGCACCTTCTTGAAGATGTACTTGGATGGGTTGCCGTTCTTATAGTCTCTATCGTACTGTTGTTCGCTGAACTGCCGATATTAGATCCCCTTTTATCAATAGGGTTCACGCTGTTCATCTTGTTTAATGTTTTCAAAAACCTGAAATCAACACTCGTTTTATTTCTTCAAGCTGCACCCGATAAAGAGACTCAAAAGCGTATTAAACTATCACTAATGGAATTTCCTGAAGTTAATGGTATCCACCACATGCACTTTTGGTCACTAGATGGTGAAAGTCACGTTTTAACAGCGCACCTTGAGCTGAGTGACAACTTTGACGTTAAAGAATTAATTAGGCTTAAACAAGAAGTTGCAGCTAAATTATCTTCCTATCATTTATCGCATACAACGATAGAGTTTGAGTTTTTAAATGAAAATTGTCGGGATGAAGCGCAGTAAGCTTTATCAATAAAATGTTGGGCATACAATATTAAAAGCAGCTTAATTAGGCATAACCTAGTAATTAAGCTGCTTTTTTTGATTTTAAATTTCGTCGGATTGCTGTTTGCTACTCTCAGAGCCATGCGCCCATTGATATAAAATAGGCAATACAAACAAAGTTAAAATTGTAGAAGATACAATACCGCCGATAACAACTGTTGCTAGTGGTCGTTGTACTTCTGCACCAATTCCAGTGTTTAACGCCATTGGAATAAAACCTAAACTTGCGACCAGTGCCGTCATTAAAATAGGTCTTAAACGAATGATGTGCTGAGTTTCCATCATTGTCTTGGCTTGATGCGGATCAGTCTAAAGCATTCTCAGGAATAGAGGAGCTCGTTGCTGATGTTGTCGCTGATATGATTAGCAATAATGAAAAAGTTCCTACACCACTCTCCGGGAAAATATAGTAGGCAGTTTGTTGTCCTTGTTCTCAGTGGTTCAACAAAAACTAGCCCTCGAAGCCGCAGAACGTGGCGTGGACATAAATTGTTTAGTATCAGTAAAAAGAGCGATGTAATTTTAGTACGAGTGAGTGATAGAGCAGGAACCTATGCTTCATATATTCAGTAAATGGTATGTTTTTGAATTAATAGGTATTTTTAAATAAAGCTTTCTTTGATTTAGTGCTTTTTATTTAATAAATTAATTTTAAAAACAACTTAGGCTAATTGATAAACACTATCTGGAAAGATTAAAAGAAAATATTTTTTAATTTCTGCTAATTCATTTAAGGCAGGTTCCCTTTCAAGCAGTTGAAATGTCCAAATAAGTACAGCCTGATGATTATCATAGCAAGTATTTACTCCAAGAAAATTAGCCATTCCATAACTTCTATTGATGTTCATTTCTTTAATTAATTGATTTCCTAAGTCACGAGCTTGCTGGCTGATCAATAACTCATTTGGTAACACGGCGGTCATCTCCACAAAATAATCTAATGCAGGTTCAATCCTTATATTTAAAAAGTTATAATTTAGTTGAAATGGATAAAATATACTTTCTATAAGTTGTAATAACCTGCTGTAGGTTAATTTTAGCAAAGTATTACTCAGTCAACAACTTCAAATAACCCACAGCAAGTTATTTTTTGTAAATTAATTTAAATATGATTACTTGTAAGTTATCTAGCCTCATGGGCGATAGAAAAATTTTAAAATTAAGTGAAGTGGTGCATGCAACAGGTATCAATCGCAACACGCTCACAAGTATGTATTATGACCGTGCTGTACGTATTGAATTACCAGTCGCCGATAAGTTGTGTAAGTACTTTAACTGTACGATGAATGATTTGTTTGAGTTTAAGGAAGAAGTTGAAGAAAAAGATTAACTTAATACTTCGTTTGATAAGTTTTTCGAAGAAAAAGACTAGCCAATACTTAGTTTGATAAGTTTTTCTCTGCAGATCTAATATTGAATTTTATAAAATATCATTACAAACAGAGGTGGTTCCACTTGTTTGAACAACTAAAAGCGTATTTATAAGTGATATTCCGCTCTAGTTAAGCCACCTTGTTTTGTTGGGGTAGCTGATCATAGTAAAACTCATTTGGTGTCATTTTGTCTAGACTCGAATGA
>NZ_VOYC01000038.1:0-6423 GCF_013420425.1 Acinetobacter sp. YH01007
TTCGTCAGCATCAAGCTAGGTCGGCTATATTACGCTTTATTTCTAAAGTGTCAACTGGTAATTTAAATTATTTTAAACTTTCTTTCTAAAACCCAACTCAATCATTCTTAACCAAGTCATTGTTTTACCAGAAGTTTTAATCTTCATCACCGCCGATGGATGTGCATTATAGGGCAAATATTTCGCCATGCAACCCCTCTTTTTAAGTTTTATAAGTTTTTTAGTCCGAACGGTTAATTATTCAGCAAAATACTTCACTTTTCCACAAAATACTGTTTATTTCTTTTTCTTGATCATAAAAGGTTCAGGATTCATAACTACATCTGGCATTTTTTCTGGCTGATCATGTTCCTGCCATTTCAGTGCGCGGCAGTCGATATATTCACAATAGCCTCCTTCTCCTTGTTGTTGATCTCCATTTATAGCCAACTGATATTGAAAACTTCCGACATAACCTGCTGCAGCCCCAAATTTAAAATCACCACGACTCTGCGCCTGTAAATGAATTGAGGTGCCATCTTCATCTTGATAACGCCATTCAAACTCACGTGGCAAATACATACACTGACCTGTTGGCGTTTTTACTTTTGGATAAACCCGTTGAATATTAAATTGTACTTGCCCATCAAATACCCGAGTTTGCTCCGTGTTCGCATTTCGCAGATAGATTCGAGATTGCAAAATTCGATTCAACACATCACGACTTTGTAGCAATATCATTTGTTGCTGATGATTCAGATTAATCACTTGATAGCAAAAAAATGCCACAGCGAAATAAGGAAACTGGATTGAGCGGGCAAACTCAAAACTACCCAATTGCTCAATCTGAAAATGCTGATCTTTATAGCGCACACTACCCTGACACTGACACAACAAAGACCAATGTTCTGCCAAATTCATTCGCAATTTAGTGAAATATGAAATTGTAGAGCTTGTGGTGATCTTTAAATCAAAGCTAAGTTCGCTATCTTCACGTTGAATATGAAATTGCGGAAAGTGTCCAGTAATGCGCTCTTTATTGGCAAACTGAAAATACTCTGCAGTAAATACGCAATCATGTTGTATTGAATAATGATTGGACTGCCCCACCATGTGTGGGCTGCTACTACAAAGAATACTGGCTGTGTCTAAAGCTGAGGTTGTAATCACATTTTCAGGGCGCAGCATTGCGGTATTTAGGCTGCCCAATAAACCAATAAAGTTGAGATAATGTAAGGGTGCAGGCAAATTAGGAAGAATTAAGCCCTGATAGATAAATTTATAATGATGTTTTGGGGCGTGATAAGGCAGTTTGGCGGTTGCCGCAGGAGTTTGATTGAGTTGTTTGGAACGATCGAGAAAATCTTGAAACAGCTGCATATCAAACTCCTTGTGAGTTGATGCTTTTATGAAAGCTTAATTAACTCACTGCATTTTTTCTTGCCATAAAAGTGGTCACAAAACCTGAAAGTGCATAAATAATTGAAATCACTAAAATTCCAACAGGAATATTATAAGTCATGGCTGCAAGGATAAATACTGCGATTGGCAATACAAAAAACGGCACACGCTTACGATCAAAGGTTTTAAATGAATAATATTTAATATTGGAAATCATCAACAATCCTACTGCAATAATAATCACAGCATTGAGGATTTGTAGACCAATTTCACGAATATCATACAGTTCAGGAAAATCCCGTCCTACCCAAACCAGCGACACGATAATCAGCGCAGCCAAAGGACTTGCAACACCAATAAAGTAGCGTTTATCGACCACACCAATTTGCACATTAAAACGCGCCAAACGGAATGCGGCACAAGCCGTATAAACAAAGCAAGCCGCCAAGCCGATACGACCTAAATCATGCAAACTCCAGCTATACATCAAAATCGCAGGTGCAACACCAAAGGCGAGCATATCGGATAATGAATCAAACTGTTCGCCAAATGGACTTTGCGCACCAATCGCACGTGCCACACGACCATCTAAACCATCAAACAATGCTGCTAGAAAAATGGCATAAATCGCTTGGCTAAATTCGCCATTCATACTGGCAATAATGGAGTAAAAACCCGACAGCAAGGCTGCCGTGGTAATCAGGTTTGGCCACAGATAGATACCACGACGTTTCACCTTTTGCCCTTCACGGGTATGTTCTTCTTCCACCACTTCAAATGTAATTCCGTCATGCTCAAGATCACGGGAACTATATTCTCCTTCGGGTTTGGATGTGTTTGTCATTATTTTGTGTCCTAACTGTAACCTGAACGTCTATTTAAATTTTTTATTCGCCAACTAACCAACGCACTGCAGCATGTCCACCATGTTCTTGCATACGCAAGTGCGGGAACAACCATTGCAGGGCTTCATCTGCATCTTCAGAGAATTTCCATGGTGGATTAATCACCAATAAACCACAACCGTTTAAGCCCACAGGAGTATCGTCAGGCCACACACAAATTTCACAAATGAGTTGACGGCGAATACCTGTTTTAAACATTTTCTTTTCAAAACGTTCAATCATGGCGCGGTCTTTAATTGGATACCACACCGCAAATACGCCTGTTGGCCATTTTTTATGTGCAGCTGCCAATAATTCAACCAACTGAGGGAAATCTTTACGTTCCAATTCATACGGTGGATCAATCATCACCAAACCGCGTTTTTCTTTTGGTGGAATGACGCCCAATAAACCTTCGTAAGCATCACGCTCATGTAAACCTGCGCGTTTGTCACGAATGTTATGACGCAATTGCTGGAATACATCGCGCTGCATTTCAAAAATAGTTGCTTTGTCGATGTCACGCATACCTTGTAAAGCAAACCATGGCGAACCGGGATATGCACCTTGCCCATCCGTTTCACGCATTGCTTCAACCAGTTTTAAATACTGCTGTACGCCTTCTGGTGCCTGACGTTTGATTGAATCATCTAGTTTCACTAAACGATGAATACCATTTAAAAATTCGCCCGATTTTTGTGCAGGTGCTAAAGATAAGTCATATTTACCCGCACCGCCATGTGTATCGACATAGCGATAAGGTTTATCTTTGGCATTTAAACGTGTCAGAATTTGCAGCAATAAAACATGCTTCATGACATCGGCAAAGTTGCCCGCATGGAAATGGTGACGATAATTCATGTTTGGTTCATTCCTAAAATCAACCGACATTTTAGCATGAAAAAAAGTTTCATTCAGGAGCTTGTATTCCTCTAAAATAATCAGCTTGTCTTGCATTTTGTCTGAGTATCTATTTTATGGACGCCACACTGCTTCCAAAATCTTGGAATATTGATCGAATTCTTGAAGATTTGGATCAACATGGTTTTGCAATAATTGATGATGCTTATTCACCCGAATATCAACAACAATTGCTGCTAGAGTGTAGTCAAAATTTAGATCAATTTCGTGAAGCAGCCATTCAAAATGGTGTGGTCAGCAAAATTCGCAGTGATCATATTTTATGGATTCACGAAAATTTAAGCATTGCACAACAACATACCCAAATCCTTTTGACTTTGGCCGAACAATTCAATCAGGCATTTTATTTAGGGATTCGTGAGGTCGAAGCGCATTTTGCCAGCTACCAAGCAGGTTCTTTTTATGCCTTGCACCGCGATAACCCACAACAAAAAAATGATCGGGTGATTTCTGCTGTCTATTATTTACACCCTGAATGGCAGACAGATTGGGGTGGACAACTACGTTTACAAGACAAACATGGAGCATGGCAAATTATAGAACCACGCCCAAATCGGATTGCAATTTTCCAAAGTGATTTATTGCACGAAGTTTTGCCTGCGACACAGCAACGTCTTTCTATTACTGCATGGCTACGCAGCGGCAACCAACTTTGGTAAAGATAGACCGCTTTTTTAAATTATTGGCTTTAAAACTGTAAATTTGCCCCGATGTAGAGCAAATATTGCTATCAGGAATTCACCCATGCGCAACTCGACTCAACAGCTTATTCAACGTATTGGGGAAACCGACCAACTTTTTTTACAAGGTAATACGCCTGAATTGGCATTAGAACGTGCCGATTTACGCTTACAATTGGTGAGTTTGAGCGAGTTACGCCAAGAACAGATTTACTTTTTGCAAGAAGCCATTGTGCTGTTAGAACAAGGTCGGGTTGAATTTGAAGAAATGCCAGTGACGTTATATATCAATTTGTCTTTGCATTTGGCCAAAGCCTATATGATGTATTTTGAGCTGACCCGCGATGCAAAATACGCCTTAATTACCCAACAAATTTTAAAAGCCATGACTCATTATGCACATGGAGATATTTTCTTTTTCTTGGCTTATGCCAGCGCCAGTAAAAATGAAAGTGCACTGTGTCGCCACTGGTTAGGCAAGTACAGTAAAACTGCCGAATTTGATTTGGAACTCTTACAAATTCACCCTGCCTTTAACGCCTATCAAACCGAAGTCTGGTTTAAACAAATTCTCAAAAGCAGAATGCATTAAAAAAACGCCTCGTTCTGAGGCGTTTTTAATGAAAACATATTAAATATGACGATGACTTAAACCTAAACAGCTTGTAAACGATAAGCATCTAAATGCAATTGTTGATTGAGTTCATCAATCCAAATGGCCCAATCATCGTCTTGTACCAAATGACTGATTAAAAATTCACGTTGTGATTTATTCCAAAACGGCGCTTCATGTAAATTAATATGTGCAGGTAATTGATGCGTACGTACATACAGTTCAATGGCTGCAGGGCTGCTGGCTAAACCGAGTTGGCTGAATAACATGGCTAATGATGGAGTATTTTGCATGAGCACCTTGCCCCCTTTTATTAGTTTCGTTGTAATTCCTTATTCAACCAACTTATAACACTTTGTATAAAAAACCCAGTCTTCCGACTGGGTTTGTTGTATCTTTTTGTGAGCACGCAGTTTACTGGCGCTTTTTAGATGAAAAGTATTTGATTTAACTTAAAAACTTTTAACTTAAATACCGATTAAACACTCGGATGTTGATCACTATGTAATTGCTCATTTAAGGTTTCAATCACAATGGCCCAATCATCATCTTTTTTCCAATGGCTTTGCAAAAATTGGCGCTGCCCTTCCGTCCAAAACTCGGCACAGTGTAATTTGGTTTCTGCAGGCAATTGATGCTCACGAATAAATTGATCAATTGCTGCATCGTCAGCATCTAGACCCAATTGTTGAAATAACAGTTCTAAAGTCGGTTGTTGGTCAAACATGGCATCCTCCTTTGATTCGTCTTGTACTTTTAATGACCTTAACCTGCTTCGAGCCGCAATTCAGCAGCAGCCGAGTTGCAGCATGTTATTTTTTGTACGATGCGATATACCTAAAGCATCCCACTCAATATTCTTAACACGATGACAGGCAACAAAAAAGCCAGTCAATGTAAACCGACTGGCTTTCATCTACTTAAATTAAAAGTTAGCAACCTGTTAGTTTTTCAGGCTGTGGCTTTTCATTTGGAAAGAAGATTGGGCGCAATTTCACACCAATGGCATTCCCCATAAATGCAAATACTAGCCATAACCAACCATGCACACTGCCCGAAGCAATTCCGCTAAAGTATGCGCCAATGTTACAACCGTAGGCCAAACGTGCACCATAACCAAGTAATAAGCCACCTATAACAGCCGCAACCAGTGAACGGCGTGGAATATTAAAGTTCGGGGCAAATTTTCCAGCCAAACTTGCAGCAAGCAATGCACCCAACATAATGCCAAAATTCATCATAGAGGTGATGTCATGCCACAATGAATTTGCCAATGCTTTAGCATTGCCTGACTGCTGCCAATAATCCCAAGCGCTTACATCTACACCCGCAAAAACAGCAACTTTTGCAGCCCAAACTGCAAGCGCAGAAGTCACGCCCCACGGACGACCAGCCAATACCAAGGTAGCAAAATTCAGCAGCGTTAAAATAAGCCCACCCCAAATTAACGGCCAAGGACCTTTGAGGAAACGCTTCCAACCATGGTACTGACTTTGCGGCTCGACTTCTAAACTGCCATGACGTTTCTTTTCAAAAAACACGGTTGCGGCAGCAATCACAGCAAAAATAACAAAGCTTAGAATAACCCCAGTTACGGATAAGCCAAAGATTTAATCACATGAATTTTAGGCTTATTCTTTTGGCAAAGTTGATACGCACATAGTGAAGAAAATACGCCTGCTAAAAAACCAGCAATCGAACGATGTTTACTCGTAACTAAGTGATATTTTTCTTTCAATAATCCTATCAATGTTTCAATTTTTTTACGTTGTCGTAGATGAAATTCATCAGAAAATGGCAATAAGGTCACTCTCATATTTTTTTCTTGGATAAGTAATTAAATCAATGCCTTGCTCTTTAAGTGTTTCTTTCAATGGTTGGCTAATGTAGCCTCTATCACCATAGACCGTTGCTGATAAGCCATTCACTAAATCCTCAACTTTTT